>JBKKBS010000547.1:0-4018 GCA_046713815.1 Tepidiformaceae bacterium | reverse complement strand
CTGCCGGGCGAGTCCACCCGCAGCCTTTCGACGCGTCGTCGCGCAGGTGGACAGTTTATCGTGGGTCGATGGTGGCCGATCCGAGGCAACCTGATCGGGCGCGCGCCATCGTATGCTCGCTGACGCTCGCGCTCGGACCGGTCGAGGCGGCGGGGACTGGCCGGTGGGCGCCATCGCGCGCTTGCTCACGCGCGCGTCACTGATTCGGTCGTGGAGCGCGGATGCGGCCGCGTGGGTGGTCCGCATCGCGCCCACGGAGGGGCGCGGCTCCACCTACGGCGCGGTGACGCTATCCGCCGCGGCGGAAGGAGGCGGTGACGCCGCCCGTGGGGAGGACGGTGACGCGGCGTTGGGGCTCTTTGCCCGTGCTTTTGCTCTCCAGGTTGTAGCGGCCCGCGAGCTCGTGCTGGATACGGCGCACGTAACTGTTGGCGGGCTCCAGCTCCACCGGCCGCCCTTCCTCGATGACGCGCGCGATCGCGTCCTCCGTCTCCTTGTAGACCTCGACGATGGGGTCCTGCCGGACGTTTCGCCCGTTGCCGCCGTTGCCCCGGAACTGGAGCAGCGCCTGTTCCATCTGATAGCCCGTGTTCGCCTTGATCACGTAGATCGGGAGCGAGCGCTCCTCTGCCTCGCGCACGGCCGCCGGCTTGCGCCGGTAGTAGCTGCGCAGCGTCATGAGCGCGTCTGCCTCGCGCACGTCCTCGACGATCTCGACGGGGGACTGCATCGTGCGGATGGCCTGCTCCAGGCGCTGTCGGGAGATACCGAACGGGTACAGCTTTACCGTCGGCCCGGGCGTCTCCCCGCGGGGGAAGCGCTCCCGTTCGCGCTCGCGTTCCGGGGGCGCGCCGTTGTCATCGCGGATGTGCCCGCCCGTGCGCTTGTGCCCGAGCTGCCAGGCGCCCGTGAGCAGCGGCGCGGGGACGTTCTGGCGGGGCATCGCCTCGTCCCGGTCGTCTTCGTCGACGATCTCGATGCGGCCGTTGGAGACGTCGAGCTGCCGCGTCTCGGGGTAGGCGGCGAAGCCGCGCAGCATCGCGTCGACGGTCGAGGCGACGTCCCCGTGCACGGCCACGCGCTGCCACGACACGATCTCGACGACCGCGTCGAAGGTGGGTGGCGCCTTGCGTTCGAGGATCGACTTCTGGGTGCCGCGACGGCGCGCCTCTTCGTCGCCGAGGGTGACCGACTGGATGCCGCCGATGAGATCGGCGAGCGTGGGGTTAAGCATGAGGTTTTCGAGCGATGTGCCGTGGGCCGTACCCACGAGTTGCACGCCACGCTCACCGATCGTGCGCGCGGCGGCAGCTTCGAGCTCCGTGCCGATCTCATCGATCACGATCACTTCGGGCATATGGTTCTCGACGGCTTCGATCATGACCGCGTGCTGCATGGGTGGGGTGGCAACCTGCATGCGGCGCGCGCCACCAATCGCGGGGTGGGGGATGTCGCCGTCGCCGCCGATCTCGTTCGAGGTGTCGACGATCACGACGCGTTTGTTTGCGTCATCCGCAAGCACGCGGGCGACCTCGCGCAGCATGGTCGTCTTACCCACGCCCGGGCGCCCGAGCAGGAGGATGCTCTTGCCGCCGATGACGAGATCCTCGATCACGCGGATGGTGCCGTAGACGGCACGGCCGATGCGGCAGGTGAGGCCCACGATCTTCCCACTCCGGTTACGGATGCAGGAGATGCGATGAAGCGTGCGCTCGATGCCGGCGCGGTTGTCGGCGCCGAATTCGCCGATGTGGTCGATCACGAACTGGATGTCGTCCTCGGTGATCTCGTCGCGGCTGAGCACGACCTCTCGCCCAGGGTAGCGCGCTTCCGGCAGGCGCCCGAGGTCCATGACCACTTCGAGCAGGTCGATGCGGCGCTCGGGCACACGCAGGTGCTCGCAGATGCGGTCGGGAAGTGCGTCGAGAAGCGCATCCAGGTCATCGGTGACGATTTGTTCGATTACCGGGGGGATCGGTTCTGGTTCAGTCACGGCACTATTGCGGCAGGGCGAATGATTCCGCCGGCGCCGCCACCACCTCCTTCAGCGAATTCAACGCGGCCAAGCGGCGCGCGCACACTAACCGTTCTCCAAGAGCAGTGTACCCGCGGTCGAGGGCATTGTGGTGCAGATGCTCCTGTTCCTCCGTCAACACCAGTGCCGCCTGCTTCGAAGACTCGCGCTCGATCAGGTCGAGCGCCTGGTCGGAGGCGCTGTGCAGGCGCAGATTATCGGCGAGCAGCCGCACTTCGCGGTCGCCGACTCCCACCCACGCCGCGACCGCACCCTCGTGTTCGAAGACGAACTCCCGCTCGCAGTCGTAGGAATCGTGGACGGCGCGGTATTCGGTCTGGGTCATGGCCTCGTGGCGGCGTACGCGCTCGGGCACGAGGCGTGAGTAGAGCCGGAAGATTGCGGCACGGTCGACGCGCGTGATCGGCCTGAAGTTGGGCGTCTCCACCTGTCCGCGAGCGGGCGGCAGGGCGTAGAGTTGTTCGCGCTGATACGGGAAGAGCCCGGCGGCGCGCACGGCGGTCTCGTGGACGGAGCTCTCGGCGGTGCGCAGAAAGAGGATGCGTCCGCCCCGGCGCGCCGTTTCCAGCCCCGCCCCCTTGAGCAGGGCCGAAGTCGCCTCGTCGTCCTTATCGCGCACGATGCGCACGGAGACAACCTCCCAGCCCGCGCCCCCAGCGAGTTCCCGTGCGACGAGCACGCCGCGGTAGTTCAGCCCGCGCTTCAGTCCCACGACGACCGTGCGCGGCATGCGCGGGAGATGCGTGAGGCCCGTCGCCGCAATCCCAGAGCTGAGGAGCAGGTTCTCCCCGGCGCGCGTCGCCACCACTTCCGTACCGAGGCGGCGGAGCTGCGGCCAGAGGGTGGCGGCATCTATCGGGCTGAGAGGATCGGCGCGCAGGTCAGACACGGGCGCCACCTCCCCCGGCCCGGTGGCCGTCGGCGATCGGCTGCCGGCTGCCGGCCCGTCGATGGCCGTTACCCGATGGCTGAGGGCCGATGGCCGATGGCCGACAGCCCATGGTCAGGAAGAGTTCGTGGAGGCGCGTGTCGCCCGTGAGTTCGGGGTGGAAGGAGGTGGCGAGGAGGTTGCCTTCGCGGGCGGCGACGATCGTGCCGTCGTCGAGCGTGGCCACGGCGATGGCGTCGCCGAAGACCGACTCGATCCGGGGGGCGCGGATGAACACGGCGTGGAAGGGCGGGCCTTCGATCCCGTCGATCCGGAGGTCCGCCTCGAAACTGTCCACCTGGCGCCCGAAGGCATTGCGGCGGACGGCGATGGACATCGCCTCGATCCCTGGCCGGTCGAGGTTATCGACCTGCCTGGCGAGGAGAATGGCGCCGGCGCAGGTGCCCCAGACCGCGCGACCGCTGGCGCAGAAGTCTCGCAGGGGCTGCTGGAAGCCATTGCCGAGGATGAGGCGCGCGATCGTCGTGCTCTCGCCGCCGGGGATGATGAGCGCGTCGAGGTCATCGAGCTGCTCGGGTTTGCGGATCTCGCGGACATCGTGGCCAAGGCCCTCGAGCATCTCGCGGTGCTCACGAAAATCGCCCTGGAGCGCGAGGACGCCGACGATGAGGGGTGCGGCGGGTGTTTCGGTCATGAATACAACTGGTTCGCCGCGGAGATACGGCGAGAAGGGGATACGGAGGAAGCCGATGTGAAGGGCCCGAGGCGCTGATAACGAGACTGCACGAGTGGCGGCATCCCGGCAGAGAGAGTTCCATCACCAGTGTACGGCATCGGGGGACGACGATGTGAGGGGTGGTCGCGGACGATCCGGGCATGAGCACCCAGGCGCTTGCTCATGCGCGCGCTACCGATGCGCATGATGCTGATGGCTCCTGCTGGAGGGCGCAGCGTGGGAACGTTGGGGTCAGCGGTCGATGGCCCGCCAGAGGTCGGCGATGAGGATGCCGAGGCCGGGCAGGTGCGCGGATTCGAGCATGCCGGTGTTGGGCAGGGGCTTCGCGTCCACGGTGCCTTCGAAGACCTCTACCGTC
>JBKKBS010000546.1:0-9020 GCA_046713815.1 Tepidiformaceae bacterium | reverse complement strand
GGAAGATGTAGTCGATCTGATGCACTCCCATGCGATTCTCCTTGGCTGCCGCTGGCGTGCCAGACGCTCAAAGCCGCCTTATATGCGTATCATCCATTACACTGGCAGGAAAATCAATAGATTTCTCGTGGAACTTAAGTATGGAATCAATATCGTGTGGAGCGCTGTTCAAAAGCCCGCGGACAAGGCGAGGGGGTCGCAATTATCGCGACGGCGCGGTTTATTCGCGGGCGAGCGCACGCGCCATATGGTGGAACGAACCACACCACGGAGGTTTGCGATGAAGACGCTTTCACGGATCATTCAAGACGAGCACGGCCGCAGCTACGCCTGGGGCGGGAGCAGTTTGTTGGTCATCGTCCTGGTCGTCCTGCTCCTCATCTGGATCCTCTAGCCGCAACGAAGAGGCGAACGCCCGACGCCGGAATCTCAGCCGGGTTAACGGAACTCGTCCCACAGGGCGACGACGTTGGCCACATAGATCTCGGTCTCCTCGAACATGCCGACATCCTGGACGCTCTGCCATCCCTGGTAGTAGGCCGCGAGGGACCAGCGCGCGTCTCCAGCGGTGAGGCGCAGATAGTGACGCATGACGGAAGCGCCAACGCGGGCGTTGTCTCGCGCGCTCGTCTCCCACTCAGCATCGAAGTCGACCAGGTATTCGAGCGCCCAGAGCGCGGTGATGGGAAGCAATTGGGTGAGTCCGACGGCGCCGGCGTTGCTCGTGACGTGCTGTTGCCAACCGCTCTCCTGCCAGGCGAGAGCCAGGAGCAGGCCGCTGGGGATGTCGAACTCGACCTCCACGTCCGCGAGGATGGCCCGCATGGCCTCGCTGGGCAGTGGGCCTGGGGACGGCAGGGCGGAAGTGGGCGCCGCGCCGATGGTCAGGACCTGTCCCGGGTAAATGAGGTCGGGGTCGGCAAGCCGATTGTTGGCGGCGAGCTGCAGAACGCCCACCCCAAGGCGACCGGCAATGGTCGCGAGTGTGTCTCCCTCGGCCACAACATATCGCGCTTCCGCGGGCGGTGAGGAGTCGGACGGCGCGGATCCTCCTGGCCCGGGAACCGTTAGCGATCTACCCGCGACAATGAAATTCGCGTCATCGATGCCATTTTCGGTGGCGAGACTGTGCAGGTCGACGCCATACAAGGCGGCGATGCCAGACAGTGTTTCGCCGGGCGCGATGGTGTGCCGTTGGGCCGCAACAGTGAGTGGTGTGATTGCGACAAGGAGCGCGATGCCGGCCAATGCCACTCGCGAACGCGGGACATCCGCCGCTCCGACGCGGCGGAAACGGGAACAGAAGGGTCGAGTCAAGAGGGTCCTCCCGGACCCCGCCGCCGAAAAGCCTACCACACGTTACGCAGCACGCTCGTGTTGAAGAGTATCGAGGACTCGGGGAGGGGCTGGTCGCGAGGGTGAGCGCGTTTCGAGGCGGTGAAATCGCATGCTCGTTGTACTTGCGCCGTGACTGATCCCGTGCCTCAGCGGGAAGGCGTTTGCGCGGGGGTGCGCCTTCCGCGTTCGTCGGCGAAATAGCTGTAGCCACCCTCATAGACTCGCACCTCGCCATTGTTGATCTCGAGGATGCGGTCGACGAGGCGGTCGAGGAAGTAGCGGTCATGGGAGACCACGATGACCGTGCCGTCGAAGTGCTCGAGCGCGGCTTCGAGCACTTCGCAGGAGGCGATATCGAGGTTGTTGGTTGGCTCGTCGAGCAGGAGGCAATTGGCGCCCGATAGCATGAGCCGGCAAAGCTGGATGCGGCTCTTCTCGCCACCGGAAAGGGTAGTCATCGGCTGTCGGGCGGCATCGTAGGGGATGAGGAAGCGGCCAAGCTGAGAGACGGCCTCGCCTTCGTACATGTTGCGCACCGCGCGGATGGCGTCGACCGCCGTCTGGTTCAAGTCCAGCGTTTCGTGTTCCTGGGCGTAGTGGCCCCGGCGGACGCTGGGACCGACCCAAATTGACCCAGCGTCGGGCTCGTCGCTGCCGAGCATGAGGCGGAGGAGCACGGACTTTCCGGAGCCGTTCTCTCCCACAATGCCAATACGCTCGCCGGACATGATGGTCGCGTTCGCGTTGAGAAGGACGATGTTGTCGCCAAAGGCGCGGCCGGCGCCGCGAAGCTCGATCGCCTTGGCGCCAGCGCGCTCGGCCTGGCGAAAGCGGAGGGACATCTTGCGTCGCTCGAGGACGGGGCGTTCGACCTTGTCCATGCGGTCGATCTGACGCTGCTTATTGCGCGCCTGCTTGATGTGGCGTTCGTCGATGACGATGCTCGCCCAGAGCTTGAAGCGGGCAACGGCAGCCTCTAGCCGGGTGATCTCTTTTTGCTGGGCAACGTAATCTTGTTGTTGGCGGAGGAGTGCCATCTCCTTCTCGGCGGCGTAGGTGGAGTAGTTGCCATCCCAGATCGCGAGGCGCGCCACTGCGGTGCCACGCACCGGCTCCAGTTCGGCCACCTGGGTGACGGTCTCATCGAGGAAGTAGCGATCGTGGGAAATGACGACCACGGCCCCATCGAAGTCGCGCAGGACCGATTCAAGCATCGCCTTGCGGGCGAGATCGAGGTGGTTGTCAGGCTCATCAAGAAGGAGCAGGTCGGGCTCCTGGAGGAGGCAGCGAGCGAGTCCGACCATCTTTCGCTGGCCACCGCTCAACTGCTCCATGGGACGGTGCCAGGCGTCTTCGTCGAAGCCCAGATCGCGCAGTAGGCCCTCCGCGCGGTTGCGGGCCATGAGTCCACCGGCAGACTCGAATTGTTCCAACAGGCGGGCATGCTCCGCGAGGACACGGTCGAAGCGCGCGCCATCGGCGAGGGCTTGAGGGTCGCCCATCTGGGCTTCCGCCGCTTCGATACGGGTCTCGAGTTCGGCCAGGTCTGCGCGGGCGGCAAGAAGCTCCGTGATCGCATTTCGCCCGGGCTCGCCCGCGTATTCCTGGGCGAGAAAGGCTACCTTTGCGCCGCGGGCAAAGGTGACGGCGCCCGAGTCTGGCTTATCGCTGCCGGCGATGACGCGCAGAAGGGTCGACTTGCCCACACCGCTCTGACCCACGAGTCCGATGCGGGCGCTGTCTTCGATGGCCCAGGTGACGCCCTCAATGATGGTGCGCCCGCCGTGGAGACGGAGGACGTTGGCAAGTCCCGCGACGATCATGCAGGCAAGCGTAACGAAGGCCGCGGCTGGGGGCGACGGCGTGTCCCTTGCAACGGGTTCGCTTGCCGCGCCCGACGCGGCCGAAAGGGAATCGAAGGGCCGGCGCCTCGACGACCAGCAAATGATCGGGTGGCCTAGGATTTGCCCGCCGTCTTGAAGGCGCGGCTGTCGCGCTTCAGGCTGACGAAGCTGTTCTGGCCGATGATCACATGGTCCGTGACTTCGATCTCGAGGAGCTTGCCAGCCTTGATTAGGCCCTCGGTGACGCCGATGTCCTGGGCACTCGGACTGGGGTCGCCCGAGGGGTGGTTGTGGACGAGGACGACCGACGTAGCGGAGAGGACGACGGGTTCCCGGAAGACTTCGGCGGCGCGGGCGCGGACGGCGTTCACGCCGCCGGAGACTTCGGCGGCGGCGCCCAGCAGCCGGCCACGAGTATCGAGCGAGAGGACGAAGAGGCGCTCCTTCGGGTCGCCGAGCAGCCGGGGGCCGAGGAACTTGAATACGGCTTCGGGCGTGGAGAGCAGCGGGCGATCCCGCGGGGTCACCTGTTGGACTCGGCGGCCAAGTTCGATGGCGGCGGCGAGCTGCGCGGCCTTCGCAATTCCGATGCCGCGTGTGCGTTGAAGGGTCTTGACGTCGGCACGGGCCAGGCCGGCAAGGCCGCCCTGCGATTCGACGATGCGGCGAGCGAGGTCGAGGACGTTCTCGCCCCTGAGACCCGACCCGAGGACAAGCGCGATGAGTTCGCCATCGCTGAGGACGCCGGGGCCGTGCGCGAGCAGGCGCTCGCGTGGGCGGTCGTCATCGGCCAGCTCGCGCATCGTTCGGTAGGGACTCAACGTGGCTTCGCTCATGTACGGCGGATTCTAACCGGAAGTGGGGCCTGCCGGGTCGACGCTGGCACGCTGCGCCCAGATGAGGATCGCGGAATGCGGGTAGTAGCGGATGCGTGCACGCTCGCCTTGCTCGACCCCTTGGATGGAGAGCGCGTTACCCTCCAGGATCAGCCCGGACTCTAGCTTTAGAAAGTGATTCTTCACGACGAAGGCGTCTCTGCGGGACCAGCGCCGGACGACAAGCACTTCGTGCTCGCGGGGACCGGAGCGCAGGTCCAGGAACGCGTGGATGGAAGGGAACGCGAAGAGGATGGTCAGGCCCGCGAGCACAACGACGAGGAACCAGGTCGAGCCGCGCTCGCCGTCGAGGGCTATCCGGTCGAAACCGAAAAAGAGTAAGGCAGCGAGACAGACCACGAAGATCGGCGTCCAGAGGAGCACGGCGCGCACCACGCGAGCGCGAGCACTGCGCTCCTGCGCCACGAGCAGGACATCGGGGTCGTCGCGCCAGTTCATTGGGCAGGAATCCGCAGCACGGCGCCGATCTGGAGGTTCTCCGTGGTACCGGGGTTGGCCGCGACGATGGCGGAGACGGTCACGCCGAAGAGTTCGGCGATGCCCGAGAGGGTGTCCCCGGGCAGAACCGTGTGGGTACGCGTGGCGGGCGCCGAAGGTGTCGTTACGGGAGAGGCAGTCGTGGTCGCAGCGACGGTGGCGGTGCGGGTGACGTTGCCCGCGCGCGTGGGCGTGGCAGTGGAGAGGAAGGCAGGGGTAGTGGTTGCGAGCGTACGGGGCGCCTCGCCGGCGCTCTCACTCGCGGGCGGGCGGATGACAAGGAAGAGGGCGACCAGTGAACCGACAACGAGTGCAAGAACCGCGCCACGATATGCGGTCGCCGTGGGGGCGGCCGCTTCGGGTGCGAGGCAGCGGAGGCAGACGTTTTCCCCGTGTTCACCGCAGTAGAGGCGGCCGCAGGTGGGGCATTCAGCCTCGGCGACGCGGTCGCAGTAGTGGCAAGTGGGCTCGGCCATCGGCGTTAGGGTAAGTTGGCGCGCGCGCAGGGAACAGGGCGACGCCCCCTCACCCCCCGGCCCCTGTCCACTGCGGTGGAGAGGGGGAGGCGATTCGCCGAGTGGACCATTTTCCGAGGTCCCCTGAGATGTCGCCCCCGGGGGTGCGTGGCGGCCGCCCTTCGCGGGAGTAACTTCAACCGGCGACGGGGGCGACGGCTTCGACGCGGCCAGCGGAACGGGCGACAGCCGCTGCGACGAAGCGCCGGAAGAGGGGATGGGGACGGTTGGGGCGGCTTTGGAGTTCCGGGTGGAACTGCGTCCCGAGCATGAAGGGGTGGCCGGCAATCTCGGAGATCTCCACGAGGGCGCCGTCGGGCGACGCGCCGCTCACGCGCAGCCCGTGCGCTTCGAGGGTCTCGCGATAGCGGTTGTTGAACTCGAGGCGGTGGCGGTGGCGCTCGGTGACGACATCCGTGCCGTACGCCTCCTGGGCGAGGCTCCCGGGCGTGAGACGGCAAGGGTACGCCCCGAGGCGCATGGTGCCGCCTTTGTTGACGATGCCCAGCTGCTCCTCAAGCAAGCTGATCACGGGGTGGCCGGTCTCTGGATCCATCTCCGTCGAGTTGGCGCCGTCGAGGCCGCAGACGTTGCGAGCGAACTCCGTGACCATCACCTGCATGCCGAGGCAGAGGCCGAAATACGGCACCTCGTTGGTGCGCGCCCACTCGGCCGCACGCACCTTGCCTTCCCATCCGCGTTCACCGAAACCACCGGGGACGATGATGCCGTGTACGCCCGCGAGGAGGTCGGCGGCGTTGCGTGTTTCCAGGTCTTCAGCGTGGAGCCAGCGGATGTCGACCTCGACGTTGCTGGCGATGCCGCCGTGGGCGAGGGCTTCCTTCACCGAAAGGTAGGCGTCCTTAAGCTCGACGTACTTGCCCACCACCGCGACCTCGACGGCGCCCGCCGGATGCTTGAGGCGGGCGACCATCTCTCGCCACTCGTGAAGGTCACGCTGGCCGTGGAGGCCGAGGCGCTCGATCACGTAATCGGCCATGCCGCGCTCTTCGAGGACGAGCGGGACCTCGTAGATGGAGGAAAGGGTTTCCAGGGGGATCACTGCGCGCGGTTCGACGTCGCAAAAGAGCGCGAGCTTGTCGCGGATGTCGCGAGAGACGGGGTGGTCGCTGCGGGCGACGATAATATCGGGCTGAATACCCTTGCTGCGCAGCTCGCGGGCGGAGTGCTGAGTGGGCTTCGTCTTCAGTTCGCCGGTGGCGCCGACCCAGGGGAGGAAGGTCACATGGACGCTGAGGCAAGTATCGCGCGGCTCTTCGTGGCGGATCTGGCGGATGGCCTCAAGGAAGCTCTCGCCCTCGATGTCGCCGACGGTGCCACCGACTTCACAGATCAGGACCTCGCAGGCCGATGCTTCGGCGGCGCCGCGGATGCGCGCTTTAATCTCGTTGGTGAGGTGGGGGACCTGCTGGATAGTGCCGCCGAGGTAGTCTCCACGCCGCTCCCGGTCGAGCACGGACATGTATACCTGCCCGCTGGTGACGGAGGCGTTGCGGGAGAGGTCCTGGTCGATGAAGCGTTCGTAGTGGCCGAGGTCGAGGTCGGTCTCGGCGCCGTCGGTCGTAACAAAGACCTCACCGTGTTGATAGGGCGACATCGTGCCAGGGTCGACGTTGAGGTAGGGGTCGAGTTTTTGAATGGAGACGGAGATGCCGCGGGATTTGAGGATTCGACCGAGGCTGGCGGTGGTGATGCCCTTGCCCACGGAGCTGACGACACCACCGGTAACAAAGATGAACTTCGGCATAGCCTCTCAAGGGTAGCAATCGCTTAAATGATGCTACGAGGCGGTTTACGGGGCGTCAACGAACATTTGTGTTACAAGCAGCCGGCGGGCAATTACTCGGTGAGCGAGGCGGTGCGCACCACGGGGAAGCTTGCTGGCGGCAGGTTCGGGCCGTCGTAGTAGCCTGCGGGGGTGGCGTGGTACTCCACCACGGTGCCTGTCCAATCCTGGCTGGGATTACCGACGTACGTGATTCGGAGGGCGACCCATGCGACAATCTTGAAGTCGATGTTGCCGCAGCCGCCGTTACAGGATGCTTGCTTGATCACGGGCACGATGATCGGCTCGCTATTCGCCCAATGCGCGTTCAGGGCCGCCATTGGTTGCTGTCCGACAGCGTTGCCGCCTTTGGAATAGGTCTGCCAGTTCGCCGGGTCGATCTGGACGATCGCGCCCCCGGCGTGAAAGTAGCCCTTGAAGTTGTTGCCGTTCACGGCCCAGTCGGGCCCGATCGCGTGACTGGCGGAGCCAAAACTGTTTGAACGGAAGACTTGGCTCGACCCGACGCAGACGTTGTAGGGGCAGGCGTTGGTGTAGCCCGCGGCGCGCGCTCCGCCCCAGACGGTATACGGGAACACGTCCACCTCATCGGGCGCGAAGCCCGTGGATATGCGCATGCGAACGCGCGCCGTGGCGGACACATCGGCTCCGGTCATTCCCAAAACACGCAGGAACGTGTAGTTCACGCGCTTAGTTGTGGTCACGCGGATGGTGTCGTTCGTCTGCGAAGTGGTGGAGACCTGGACGGCGGTGGTGGTGATTCCGCTGTTGGCCGACACGTAGCTGTTCGCGGTGCTGGTCGCCGTCCCGCTGCTGGGCAGGTCTTCGGCCCCAGCGAAGGCGGCCGCATCGGCCGCCTTTTGCATCTCGGTGCGGGCCACGACAAGCTGCCCGGCGTCGATTGCAAGGCCCGCCAGGCCAAGGAATCCCGCCAGGCCGGCCGCGAACAGGACAAGCGCCTGGCCGCGCTCTCGCCTATCCAGCGTCTTCAATGGTCGCCACATGGTCCGACTCCTACTTTCGCCTTAATAGTCGACCTAACCTTATCCCAACCATGAGCGACGGGCGGTGGCAAGTTGGCGGCGAACAGGGTCCAAGAGCGTGGCAAATGGGGACACGCAGATCGGCCGGAGCATCGCGTGGAGGCGCGAGCTCCGGCCGATCTGCCGGGTGCGGGACCCGACGATGGTTCGTGGCGGGCCGGGCGCTGCGTTGCCTGACCCGCCACACTGGAGAGAGCGCGCCCCCCGAAGCGCGCTTTGCCGATAGAGACCTGTTACTCGACGAGCTTGACGATGCGGGCGCCCTGCCCGGTGCCGTTGTACACGGAGTTCGGGATTTCCGTGACGAAGGTCACGAACTCGAGCACCACTTCGGTCTTTCCACCCTTGCCAACTTCGCCCTTGATGAACACGAAGGCGAATCCGATGATCGTGGACTGAGTCTGGTTGTCGATCTTGTCGACCACGGGAACGATGCCGATGCGGGGGCTCAACTCGCAGCCACCACGAATGGCGACTGAACCATCGGCCTGCGTGACCAGGACATCGGAACGGGAGTTTCCGGGGCATCCGGACGGCGCCGGCAACGCGAGCCGATCACCAAGTCCCTGGCCCGTTGGCCCCTGCATGTTGCCGGTCTTCGCTTCGACGGATTGGCCCTTCACAAACTTGCTCTTCGATCCCTTTGCGATTGCGTCGCGGTAGTCGCTTGCGCCATTGCCGTCGAGGGCGAGTGCGCCGAAGTCGCCACCGGCGTTGGAACCGGCGCCGAACTTTACTGTGCAATCAACGTTCTGCTGGAAGACAGGAAGCCCATCGCCGTCTTTTCCCTGGTAACAGTTGTTCTGGAGGAGGCTGGAGTTGCTGTTGTTGCTGGCGACGAAGCCCCACGGCAAGATCCCGCTTCCACCGGAGTAGGCGGCGATGCGCACCTTGGCGCTTGCCGACACGGTCGTGCCGCTCAGGCCCAGCGCCTTGAGGAAAGTGAAGTTCACCTTGCGGTCGACCTTCACATGGATGGTGTCGTTGGGACTGTTGGTCTGACTGACCGTGACCACGGCGTCGGCGGCAGCGGAGCCGTTCAGCTCGACCCAATCGTTCGCGCTGGCCTTGGCAGCGGAGACGTTGGTGAGGTCCTGGGC
>JBKKBS010000545.1:0-5945 GCA_046713815.1 Tepidiformaceae bacterium | reverse complement strand
GTTCATGGGTGAGGTCGCGCTCTCTGGCGCCGTCCGGCCCGTATCTCAACCCGCTCGCCGCCTCGCCGAGCTCGCGCGCCTCGGTTTCGCCCGCGCTATCGTGCCGAACGGGACTGCGTCCACGGATGGCATCGCCGTCATCCCTGTCGACACGCTCCGCGATGCCCTCGATGCAGCCGGGCTTCAGGGTCGAAAACCGCGCGTCCTTGACGAAGCGTTGGCCGGAGAATGACACCTTCGTAGACAATCGACAATCGCCCGTTACGTCTGCCGGTATGCCCGGTGCCGCATGATGATGCTCTGTAGCAGCCCTAACGAGAAGAATAGGCTTACAAGCGAGCTTCCTCCCTGGCTGACAAACGGTAACGGGATACCAGTCACCGGGAACAGGCTCAAATTGACGGCGATATTGATGAACGCCTGCATCAGTATGAGCACGACTATGCCAACCGCCATGAGCTGACCGGCTGTGTCCCCGGCGATCTGAGCCGCACGTATTCCGCGCATCAATAATAACAAGAAAAGCGCGAACAGGCCCATGCACCCGGCGAATCCAAGCTCCTCGCCGAGCACACTGAAAATGTAGTCTTTCGTAGGCACTTTCAGGTACTGGAGTTGCGTCTGCTTGCCTTCGCCGTACCCTTGCCCGAAGAGGCCCCCGGAACCTACGGCAATCTTCGATTGGTTAACGTTGTAACCCTCGTTCAGCGACCGCTCTCCGCTCGTTGAATCGATGAGGATGGAGACGCGCTCGACCTGGTAATCCTCGATCGCGAACGTCCAGGCGAACGGGAGCACCGCGAGGAAGAGCGCGCCAAGGACCATCAAGTGGCTGCGGCTCACGCCGGCGACGACGACCACGCCCAACCAGATGCAGAGGAAGACGATCGCCGTGCCGAGGTCCGGCTCGATGAACACGAGGAAGGCCGCAGGCAGGACGATGGCCAGCGAAATCGCGAGTGTCCGCAGGTCCCGCGCGTCGCCCCCGTGCTCGCTGAAGAACTTGGCGAGGGCGAGGATCGTCGCGATCTTGGCGAACTCGGAGGGCTGGACCTGGATGGGGCCGAGGTCGAACCAGCGCGTCGAGCCGTATGCCGTCTGGCCGATCGCGAGGATGGCGATGAGGGCGAGGACGCCGATCGCGTACAAAAACCACGCGTAATGGACGAAGTAGTGGTAGTCCATGCGCGAAACGATAAACATGCCGGTGATGCCGATGAACGCGAACACCACCTGCTTCATCACGGGGTTGGCGAAACTTACCATCGGCCCGTCGTACGTTTCTTTCGAGCCGCTATGGATGAGTAACAAACCGAACACGACGAGGCCCATGGCCGCGAACAACATGAGGTAGTCGAACCGATCCCACCCGCGCCACAGCGGCTGCGCACCTCCGCGCCACGTCGTCGCGGTCATGGCGTCACGTTCTCCGAGAAGTACTTGAAGATCTTCCCGGCAACCGGCGCCGCCTTGTTGCCACCCACGCCGAGGTCAAAGTACACGGTCACGACCACTTCCGGATCGTCGAAGGGATAGAACCCGGTGAACCAGGCGTGCTCCCGTTTGATCCCCGTGCCAGATTCGAAGAACTCAGCCGTGCCGGTCTTTCCGGCGATATCAATCGTGTTCTGGCGAGCGAGCGCGCCGGCGCCATTGAGCACGGACTGGTGCATCCCCTCGCGAATGACGGCGAGGTGCTGTGGATCCACGTCGACCTTCGTCCCGTTCGGCCGAACCTCGCGCAGCGGCTTTCCGTCCGGCGTGACCACTGAATTCACGAGGTGAGGCGTGACGAGTGTGCCACCGTTCGCCACCGCGGCCGTCATCCGGGCTATCTGCATGGGCGTGGCAAGCACGTCTCCCTGGCCGATACCCATGTTGCAGGTGTCGCCGTAGACCCAGTCCCGGTCTTGCTCGGTGTATTCGGGACCGCTGTAGTTCCGGCGCTTCCATTCCGGGCTTGGCACGCGGCCGTCGGTCTCCCCGTCGATGTCGATGCCGGATGGAGAACCAAAGCCGAAGTCTCGCGCGTAGTTACCGAGGATCACGGCATCCTTATAAATCTCGCCGCGCTCTTCGGAGATGCCGCGAGTCTCGCCCAGGATCCCACACGAGGCACGGTAGAAGTAGATGTTCGAGGACCACGCGATCGCTTCGTACAGGTTGAGCGAGCCACCGTGGTCCCGCCAATCGACAAGCGGGTAAAGCTCGTCATTGACGCCCTTGACGTATAATATTTTCGGGGCATACTGCCGCGTACCAGGGGTGATATGTCCCTCTTGCAGTGCCGCCGCCGCTGTGAGGATTTTGAACGTCGAACCGGGAGCGGCAGGATTGAGCGCCCAATTGAGGAAGGGCTTACGCGGATCCTTCGTGAGGCGCGTTAATTCGCGGGCATTCTCATCCGTAGGTTGCGAATAGATGTTGTTGTCGTACGTTGGCAGGCTTACCAACGCGTACACTTCACCAGTCTTAGCGTTCATCACGACGGCGGCCGCGTTTTGCGCGTCCTGCAACGCGTTCTCCAGCAGCTCCGCCACGAAAGTTTGCAGCCCCGCGTCGATCGCCAGTTGGAGTGTGTTGCCGGGCTCCGCATCTTGGGTTTCGAGGACTTCGATGAGCCGGCCCTGCGCGTCCTGTTCGTTCGCGCTCACGCCCACGGTGCCGCGCAAGTCCTCTTCGTAACGTGCTTCAAGGCCGGCCTTGCCGATGGGCTCGTTCAGCAGGTAGCCCTCATCTTGCAGTTCCGCCCAGTCGTCCGCTTCCATGCTCCCGATGTGGCCGATGATGTGACTGAACGCGGGCCCCGCGATGTATTTCCGGCCAGGCTGAATCTCGATCGCGACGCCCGGCATGTCCACGGATGCCTCTTCGATGGCCAGCGCCTGTTCCTTCGTGAGGTACTTCTTGATGGCAATGGCCTGGTCGCCATCATCATTGGTGATCGCGTCGAGCACGCGTTGTTGGATCTCGAGCGCGGGCACGCCCGTCATCTGGGGACGTGCCAGCGCCAGGTAGACCGCGTACCGGGCGGCGTCGCCTTCGGGAAGCAGGTCGGGGACGATCGTGACGGAGTAAACGGGGACGTTCTGGACGAGCGGCGTGCCATTGCGATCCGTCATCAACCCGCGGGGCGGGAGGAGGTTCGTCTGGGCGATGTGATTGTTCTTCGATCGCTCCTCGTATCCCTTTCCGTCCACGATTTGCATCTCCACAAGCCGCAGCGTCAGGACGGCGAACAGCGCGAGCACGGCGACCCTGAGCACGCCCAGGTGGCCGTGTGGCCGGTTGCGGCTGCTCCCACCCGGCCGCAGGCGGCCGTCATCGAACATGCTCAAAATGCGTACCGTCCTCGTTCAAGAGTGAGGCTGCTCGCTCCCCGGCCCGCCAGTCGAATGGGCAGATATACGGCGCTGATCGCCAGGAAATCAAGCACCATACCGGGGATGACGAGTTCACCGAAAAGCGCCACGAGGGAGAGGTCCGCGCCTTCCGCTATCGGTCCGATCGTGAGCACGCCTCGCGCCCAGATGCCGGCCAGTACGGTCACCCCGACTATTTGCAGATAGCGTGCGACTGGGACCCGCGACTCTTCTACGAATGCCGCGAGCGGCAACACCGGAAGGTAGGCGAGCAGGAGGAGCCCCGGCGCCCTGTCGCTCGTGAATCCAACCGCCAGGGCGGCGCAAGGCATTGCCACCATTGCCGCGCGCGGTCCCGCGGTCAGCGCCAGCAAAACGATCGTCAGCAGCCCGAATTCGATGGTCGCGCCCCGCAGCGGAAAGAGCGAGGCCACCGTCACCTGGGCCACGCCAGCCAGCACTATGAGCGCCAATACGGTCAGCGCCTTCATTCGTCAGCCCCGATGCGTTGAGGCAAGAAGCTCGTCAGGATGAGCACGGTTTGCGCCGTCGACACTCGCACGCGCGGTTCGATCGTCACCTTTTTGAAGAGATCCTGGTCGCTTCCGGAGACTTCGCTTACGCGGCCAATGGGGATGTCCTGCGGGTAGTTTCCGCCGAGGCCCGAGGTCACGATGATGTCGCCGACCTTGATGTCGCCCTGAGCGAGGTCGAACGCGAGCCCGCGGCCGGGCGTGCCCTTTACGATGCCGTCCGCATTTGATTCGACGACCTTGGCATTGACCTTGCTCTGCGTGTCCGTCACCAGGCGGACGAAGGAAGTGTCGTCGAGCACCTTCGTGACTGTGCCGAGCAGCGTGCCCTGGGCCGAGAGCACCACCATCCCGTCTTTCACCCCGTCCTTGCTCCCCCGGTTTACGCGCACGACGGCCGTGAACGGCGAGAGGTCGCGCGTTACGATCGTTGCGGCAAGCCGTTCCTGGCTGGTGTCGGCGCTGTTAATATCGAGTGCCTGGCGCAGCTCGGCCAGCTCCTGCGTATTCTGTTCCAGCTCGGCCACGAGGTTGCGCAGTTCCTCGTTTTCAATGCTCAGGCGGCTGTTCCGGTCACGCAGGCTGTTGATCTCGCCAGCGTTGGCGAGGACATCCGCAACCGGCCTGAGCACGCCCAGCGTCGCCGCTTCGACGGGCGAGGTGGCTCGCAAAAATAACCCCTGAAATGGGTTGAGGACACCGACCTGCCCGGCCGCGCCGAGGAACAGCGCGAGACCGATCATGGCCGCCACCCACCATGTGTACCGTGAATAGATCAGCATAGGTCTACCGTCGGGCGCGTCCCGATGCTAGCGTCCGCGGCCCCTCGAGGCCAGTTGTGATTGCACTTTGGACAGGAGCAATTGCTCCTCCAGCACTTCACCCGCGCCGCGCACGACGCAGAGAAGCGGATCTTCCGCCACGTACACGGGGAACCGCGTTTCCTGGCTCAGGCGGCGGTCGAGGCCGCGGAGCAAGGCGCCGCCGCCCGCCAACGCGATCCCGTGGCCCATCAAGTCGCTCACGAGTTCCGGCGGCGTTACTTCGATGGACGAGCGAACAGCCTCCACAATTGCGCTGATTGAGCCCGCGAGCGCGTCGCGGATCTCGACGGTGCTCACTTCAACGGACTTCGGCAGGCCAGTGGCGAGGTCCCGTCCGCGGAGTTCGATGTTCTCCTCGGGCTCAAGTGGGGCGGCTGAGCCTGCCATCTTCTTGATCTCCTCGGCCGTGCGCTCGCCGATCAGGAGGTTATGGACCTGGCGGGCGTAGGCGATGATGTCCTGATCCATTTCGTCCCCAGCAACGCGGATGGAGGTGCTCACCACCATGCCACCGAGCGAGATGACGGCGACCTCCGTGGTGCCGCCGCCGATGTCGACGATCATGCAGCCGGCGGCCTCGATCACGGGCAGGCCCGCGCCGAGGGGGGCCGCCATCGGCTCCTCGATGAGGTAGCAGTTGCGCGCGCCGGCGTTGAGGGCAGCGTCATGCACCGCCCGTTTCTCGACCTCCGTCACGCCGCTGGGGATGCCCACCACCACCCGAGGCTGTGCCCAGAATCCGCGGTCATGCACGGCCTTGATGAAGTAGCTCAACATCTTTTCGGTCACTTCGAAGTCGGAGATAACGCCATCGCGAAGGGGACGCACGGCGACGATGTTCGCGGGCGTACGTCCCACCATGCGCTTCGCTTCGGCGCCGATCGCGAGAATTTTCTTACTCACCCGGTCGATGGCAACGACCGATGGCTCATCGATCACGATCCCCCTGCCACGCACCATAACGAGCGTGTTCGCGGTGCCAAGGTCAATGGCGATGTCGTGCGAGAGGAACCCGAAGATCGTAGAAAGCGGGTTGAAGAGGGCCAAGACAGGCACCGCCGGGGAATGGGTCGCCTCGCGCCTGATGACGCGCGAGGAAGTTTAGTATATAGCGTAGTGTCGTGCGCGCGCCCCACCAAAATTTGCTGGTCGGAAATTGGTTGCTACCCTTTCTACACTCCAAAAAACACGCCGTTCTGAATCTATGGAGTCGACAGACCTTTAGG
>JBKKBS010000544.1:0-4151 GCA_046713815.1 Tepidiformaceae bacterium | reverse complement strand
GTAGCGTCGCGATCATCGCGTTGATCAGTCCCGGCGGGATGGGCGCACCGTCCAGCCTGAGGACGCCTGCTATCCCGCACATTCGAGCGGCCTTCGCGACTCCGGGTGAGACAAACCGTGCATCGCTCGTGATGCTACCAGCGCAATCACTAGCGCGCGCGTGAGCAAGCGCTCCGGCGTCCCTCCGCGCGATCGCTCCCAGTAATCGACAATCGGCAATCGGCAATCGACAATCCGCCCGATGGCGAACATGTGGGACGAGCCCGAGGCCGCGCCGAAACAGGACCTCGACTTGCGTATCCTCCGCGTCTCGGCGGCGCCGGTCCCGAAGGAAGAGGGCACGCTCTTCGTGCGGCTCGAGACCACGCGCGGGAACCTCGATGGCATCCTCCACCCGGTCGAGGGGGGCACGACGGCCGTCGTCTGCGTTGGCGGCGCGATGGGCGGACTCGACGGCCCAGCGGACAGGCTCTACGCCCGCCTCTCGACGATACTTGGCCCCGCTGGCGTCACGGTCCTCCGCCTCGAATACCGCACGCCCAACAACTTCGAGGAGTGCGTGCTCGACGCCCTCGCGGGCTGTTCGTTCCTCAAAGGGATCGGCGCTGCCGGCGTTGTGCTGGTCGGACACAGCTTTGGTGGGGCGGTCGTGATCAAAGCGGGTGAACTGGCGCCGTCCGCGGTGGGCGTCGTCTCCATGTCGACGCAGCTCCACGGGACACAAGAGGTCGAGCGGCTCGGGAAGCCGCTGCTTCTCGTCCACGGCACGACAGATTCCGTCCTCAGTCACGAAGCGAGCGAGGATGTCTATCGCCGCGCGGACGACCCGAAGCACATCGTGCTGTTATCCGATACGGGCCACAGCCTGATCCAGGCAAAAGCCGAGATCGACGCCCTCCTGGGCGATTGGATCCCCGCGCGCCTCTCTGGAGTGCGGATGGACTCCGGCCGCTCCGAGGTCGTAACCACGGGCGGCGACTGATACTGCCCAGGCTACCCCACAGGGAGGTGGTTCTGGAGCACGATCGCGCGCGGCGGAAGGGTCGAGGCCCTGCCCGCATGGGCAAATCCGTGCTCCAGGCGGTCGCCCCTCAGGGCGAGGATGAGATGGCCTGCTTCGGCGAAGGCGTGCAGCCGCTCGAGCTCTCCGCTGTAGAAGGCGACGTTCGTCGACCGCGTGACCATCAGGAGGCGCAGATCGCCACATGGGGCCATCGCCACCCACGACGCCCCGAGCGCCTCCTCCACCTCGACTGGCGCCCAGCCCCGCGACACGGGGAAGGCGGCCGGGGCGACGCGTTCGAGCGCCCAGCGGCCCGCGAACTCCGCGCCGGCGGCAAGTCCTGGCACGTCGCAGGTGGCGGCGGTTACGTCCATCTCTCCCCGTGGCCCCGCTGTCAGGAGGACGGCATGGTCCGCGCGCAGCAGGTTCGCGGCACCCATGAGTAAGGCGACCTGGGCCTCTCCCACCGTGGGCGCCAGCGCGATGCCCCGGAGCCCGCTTCCCATTTCGATTGTGGGGTCGCCGGGAAGTCCCTCAAACGTCCGCACTACCACCTCCGGAAGGAACCCCGCCACGGCCGATCCGATGTCGCTCGCGCTCTTCGCGGCGAGCAGGAGGTCGTCGACCACTGCCTCGCCATCATGGGAGACGACATCAAGTCGCACGATGTCGACGCCATGTGCGGCGAGAGACGCGGTGACGGCCGAAAGGGCGCCCGGCCGGTCGGGCATGGCGATACGGATGACGCGATAAATGGGCACGGATCACCTCCTGCCTGCGAACGGTGGGGCAAGCGCGTTTCAGCGCCGTTTCGCCCGCGTTTCGTTTGTGCGACCAATCCTAGAGGCTAGAGGCTAGAGGCTAGAGGCTAGAGGCTAGAGGCTAGAGGCTAGAGGGACAGGGGGACGGGACCGCGGACTGGGAGACCGAGATTCTATTCGACCCGTTCGGCCTCGCCGCGCGCGAGTTGCGAGAGGCGATGCGACAGGCGAGCGGCTTCGTGCGAGACCGCGCCGAAACGCCACGCGACAGCCTCCTCGAAGACGTCCGCGGTGTGGCGCGGGACGGAGCCGTCGCTCGCCATGAGCCACGCCCCCGCCAACAGCCGCAGATGGTACTCCGCCGCGCCCGCGTAAAGCCGCGCATCGACCGTCGCCACAAGCTCCGTCATCTCCGCGAGGACGCGCGCCGCCAGCGCCTCCGCCGGCCGCGCGACGAAGGGGTCCATGTCCACGACGCGGCCGAAGGAGGTCATGAGCTTCCCGTAGACATCGTCCGTGATGCGTGGCTTGCGGCGAAAGAGGGGCACGTTAGCAGGCGACCATGTCGATCTCTGCCTTGTGAATCGTGCCCACAATCGCGCGCTCATAGCCGCCAAAGACCAGGCGTCCCGCCAGCTTCACGCCCAGTTCGCGCTGGGCGTCGTCAGCGGGTCCGTTGAGCAGCGCGTGCAGACGAGCCCCGGTGGGCACACCCTTGCGTCCCCCCTCCTCGTGTGTGAGTACGCGCAGCATGTGCTCGATTGTGATGGCGTCTCCCATCTCCGCGCGCGCGAGCCGTGCCACGATTTCCGGCCGGTGGATGTGGCGCTCGTCCAGCGCTTTGCCGAGGGCTTCAAGGCCGACGCAAACGATCACGTCCGTGGCGCGCGATGGAATCACCGGTTCGTGTGCCGCGGGGGCCTTAAAGGGCCGGTGTGCGGACCCGTCTGCTTCGATGGTAATCAGCCCCGCGCCCACTGCCGTGAGGGCGTCGAGTGTCTCCGGCGTGAAGCCGAGCATGCGTGCCTGCGTGCCCTTGCCCGCGATGAGGACGATCGCCTCGCCAGGTCGCAATTCTCGCCGGGCGACCTCCACGGCCTCGGCGTCGTTGGTTTCCACCACCCGCGGCATGGGAGCGTTCGCGGGCCGAGTGAAGCGCGTCGTGGATGTAACGATCGCGGACAAGCCCAGGCCCGCCGCGTGGTCCCCGAGTGCATACACGAGACTCGTCTTGCCGCCGCCACCGACCGCCGCCACCACGGCCCCAGCCTCCAGGTCGAACGCCTCGAAAAGGTCCACGGGGCTATCTTATGCGGTATATGGGCGCCGAATCGCGATCTCTTCGCCACGAGGCCGTCACGGGCCTTGTCGTCGCGGGCGGCAAGAGCAGCCGTTTCGGGAGCGATAAAGCCTCCGCCGTCGTGGCCGGGCGCGCGCTGCTTGAGTGGGTAATGCGGGGACTCACCCCCGCCTGCGAGGCGTTCGTCGTCGTGCGTGCGCGCGGGCAGGTTTTGCCGCCCGTGGAGGTCGAACCGCCGATATTCGTTGTCGACGACGCATATGACGAGAAGGGCCCGCTCGCGGGGCTTGTGGCCGGCATGGGCGCGGTCCGCACGCCGCTGGCGTTTGCGGCATCTTGCGACGTGCCGCTCATCGAATCGTCGCTGGTGAGCGGCCTCGCGCTCCTCGCGGAGGGCTACGACGTGGTGGTACCCCACGTCGACGGTTTCCCGCAACCGCTGCTCGCGATCTATCGCCCGTCCACTTGCCTCGACCTGTTCCGGGAGGCCGTCGATCACGACCGGCTGAAGATCACGGCCGCGTACTCGGGGCTCCGTGTGCGCGTCGTGCGGGAGCCGGAGGTGCGAACGATGGATCCCGCTCTCGTTTCCTTCCGCAACCTCAACCGCGTGGATGACCTCGCTGAAGTGGAAAGGCTCCTGAGCGAGCGAGCGTAATGTCCGCTGCTGGGGGAAACCTATTGCAGGAAAGGCCGGTGGCGCGACGCCTGGGCGTCGGTTGACACCCTTATCGGTCTCCCTATGATGATTTCGAGGCGCGTCCCACAGGGCCGCGCGAACTGAATTTGGAACATGAGCCTGCTCCCCAGGGGGCGGGGGAGGTTGGGATCGCGTGACTACACTCGAAAGGCCCCGGACCGTTGGTGAACTTCGTGCATCCGGCTACCAGGTCCTCCCAGTCCGTGAGGAGATGCGGAGGAACCTCATCGCCAAGATCCGCTCGGGTGAGGACCTTTTCCCAGGCGTGTTCGGCTACGACGAGACGGTCATCCCCCATGTGGTAAACGCGATCCTCGCCGGCCAGGACATCATCTTCCTGGGCGAACGCGGGCAGGCGAAGTCACGCATCATCCGCTCGCTCACGTC
>JBKKBS010000543.1:0-4218 GCA_046713815.1 Tepidiformaceae bacterium | reverse complement strand
GACCGCGCCCTCGAACTGCTCGCGCCAAACGGCGTGATCGCGATCGACAACACGCTCTGGTACCAGCAGGTGCTCGACCCCGCGAGCGGCGATGCCGACACGGCCGCGATCGTGGCGTTCAACGACTTCGTCGTGAACGATCCGCGCGTGGAGTGCGTGATGCTCACCGTGCGTGACGGCGT
Source organism: Tepidiformaceae bacterium (assembly GCA_046713815.1). Lineage (GTDB taxonomy): Bacteria > Chloroflexota > Dehalococcoidia > Tepidiformales > Tepidiformaceae > JBBDMZ01. The sequence goes on along the minus strand of JBKKBS010000543.1, from coordinate 4,036 downwards.
GACGCTGGTTCGAAAACGCTGACAGCCCCTGCCGTTGGAAATAGGGGCCTACCCGCCCGCGACTGCCGGCACGATGCTCACTTCGTCGCCATCCTTGAGGCCAGTACCGAGGCCGTCCATGAAGCGCACGTCGTCGCCGTTGACGTAGATGTTGACGAAGCGGCGAAGTTGTCCCGTCTCGTCCATGATGCGTGCCTGCATGCCGGGAAAATTCGCCTCCAGGTCCTGGATGCAGGACGCGAGGTCTGATCCGCCCGCCTGCACGGTCGTTTTGTCGGCCGTGAGGCTGCGGAGGGGTTGGGGGATTCGCACAGTGACTGCCAAGGTTGCCGTCCTTTAGTTTGAATGGCTGGTGGGCCCGATGTGCCGCCCGCTCCCTAGCCTTCGACCACGTCTCCGACGACGGGGTCCACGCGCACGCCACGCTCCTGTGCCCAGGCGAGGCTGCGTTCGATCTCGGCAGCGTCGCCTTCGAGCTCAAGCACCACCCAGCCGGTGCGGTCGTCGACGTCGGCCATGCGCACGTTCGTGATCACCTGGAACTGATGGCCCAGTAAGTAGATCACGGGCTCTTTGATGAGGTCTTCGGGGAATGTGAACCGCACCCGTTTGACGGCCATTAGACAGCTACCTCCGCGGCGCTCTGCACGCCGAACGCGCTTTCGAAGCTGTCGATAGTGGCGTCGATCTCAAGCGGCGGGCGAAGCGTCTCCGCCACTGCCTCGACGGTCTTGAAACCAGCGCCTGTGATGAATGCCACCGTCAACTCCGATGGGTCGATTCTACCCTGCGCGACGAGCTGGCGGACGCTGGCGATGGTAACTCCCGCGGCGGTCTCGCCAAAGATGCCCTCTGTCTCCGCGAGGAGCTTCATGCACTCGACAATCTCAGCGTCGCTGACGTTACCGCAGGCGCCGTTCGTCTGCTTCAACTGGACGAGGCTGTAGTAGCCGTCGGCCGGGTTGCCAATGGCCAGCGACTTGGCGATCGTGTCCGGTTTCTGGGGGCGGAAGTTCATGGAGCCCTCCTCCCACGCAACGGCGACGGGCGAACAGCCAGCGGCCTGGGCGCCACTCATACGCGTCTTTGGCTCGTCGATGAGGCCGACCTTCGCCAGTTCGTCGAAGCCCTTCTTGATTTTCACGTAGAGAGAGCCGCTGGCGATGGGCACGACGCAGTGGTCGGGGGCGCGCCAGCCGAGCTGCTCCGCGACCTCGAAGCCGAGAGTCTTCGATCCTTCGGAGTAATAGGGGCGGACGTTCACGTTCACGAACGCCCAGTTGTAGTTTGCCGAAAGCTCGGCGCAGAGCCGGTTCACGGCGTCGTAGTTGCCGCGCACCTTCACGAGCGTCGGGCCGTAGATGCTTGACCCGATCACCTTGCCCAGTTCGAGGTCGTGGGGGATGAAGACGACCGCCTCCATGCCCGCGCGCGCGGCGTGGGCGCTCACGCTGTTGGCCAGGTTCCCGGTGCTGGCGCAGGCGAGCTTCTCGTAGCCGAGTTCCCTGGCCTTGGTGGCGGCGACCGTCACTACCCGATCCTTGAACGACCATGTGGGGTTAGCGGTGTCGTTTTTGAGATAGAGATTGGGCAGGCCGAGTGCCTTGCCCAGGTTCCTCGCGTGGATGAGGGGCGTGAGCCCCGCGCCGATGTCGACGGCGTTTTCGGCGTCGCAGGGCAGAAAATCCTGGTAACGCCAGAGCGTCGTGGGGCCGCGCTCGATGCGTTCGCGCGAAACCGTGCGGCGGATGGCCTCGTAGTCGTACGTGACTTCGACCGGCCCGAAACAGAACTCGCAGACGTGGGTGGCCGCGAGCGGGTACTCGCGATGGCACTCCCGGCAGCACAGGCTGGTGGCAAAGGACATGCTCTTCTCCTCGGGAGCGGCTAATGAGCCGCCGATGGCGAGGCGCGGGGCCTCGCGGGCGTGTTGCGTTTCCGGAGCGCCCCTTCGTCAGGGGCTAGAGCATGAGCATTCGGCCCAATGAGGACGCCATGTGCGTGACTCCTTCAATTCCGCGTGGGCCGAGTATTTGTGGAGCTGGTCGCTCTCATCGTTCTTCCGCCGCGGCGGAAGTCCGGAGTTGGCACCTTGCCCAATGATGGCAGGTTGCCGAGGTTTCGCAGGGCCGGGTCCCTCCACCCCATCTTGATAAGCGCGGCCACGTCGCGGGTGTTCCCGTTATCGTACGAAACCGGGGCGCTGTTTGTCGATTGCGTGCGTGGCCAACTGCGCCGGCGTCGCCGAAACGCTCGGAATTTGGGGGATTCTGAAGTCAGGTAACGCGGCTAAGTTGCTTACGCAACGTGGTACAATCTCGTCATTGCGAGATAAGGAGTCCACGCCAATGCCACCTGGCGCCTACACGGTTCGCACGGCCCAGGAGCCGGTCAGCAACGCGATATCGCGACTGGAAACTTTCGTGTCTCGCATGGAGCGCCGCTATGAGTGCACCTCGGCAAAGATGGCCGAGGATGTCAAGAGCGGCCAAGCTCGCGAGACGGCGGAGGTTGGTAGATGGCTAGCGGACTACCACGTCCTGACCCATCTCCGCGCCGGGGTAGCGCATGGCCGCGCGGCTGGCTCGGTTACGAAGAGTATCAAGTAGTACATGCGCGTTACATGGACGTTCTCTACAACGAGGGGGTCGTTGAATCCGACAGCCTCGTATTCGTGGAGTTGACCGGCGACCGAGGCGAACTGTTGCAGGTTCGGCTGGAAGGGCAAGTCATCTGCGGCTACGGTGTCCGGGTTCGAGTGCTGAAGTGGATGGACGTGCGCCATGACGGAGGCGGACGGGCGGAGGTCCTCAGCGCCTTCTATCAGTACCATGCCTGGCGCCCAAGGCTGGGAGAAGGCGGGAACAGGCCATCCTCCGGTACGACCAGGCTCATGGCGGCAGCCCACATCGCCACTTATTTGACTCAAATGGCCAGGAAACTGCATCCGTGTCAGTCTCATTCGAAGCGATGCCCCGGCTGGACGCGGTAATACGCGAAGCCGTCGCACTTGCTGCCGCAGCGGAAGAAATTTCTAGTTAGAACTCCCCCGCCCGTGGAACCTCGCTGCGGACTCACGGAAGGGTGGCCATTGCCAGCCGATGCATCAGCTCCAATCTCTCGCGATGCCACTTGCTCGCGAGGCCGCTGGAACTGGGGATGACCCACGGGATCGTGGCGCCGATGCGCTCCGGCTGCTCGCCGTAATCACGGGAGGCGAGGTCTTTCGCCCCCAGGCCGAGGGCGTGGCGGCCGAAGTGCTGATAGATCCCGCGACCGGAGAAGACCGCGATCCCGGGCTGGTGCTCCAACAGCTCGACGTGCAGCCGTCGCGCGCCCTCCGCGATTTCGGACGCCGTGAGGTGCTCCGCGCGAACCGTGGCGCGGCAACAGAGGTCCGTGAAGCCGATGCCTGCCTCGTCCATGAGGAGGGCGTCGTCCTCGGATGCGACTTCGCGACCAGCGATGCCGGAGGCCGAGAGATGGCGCCAGAACATGTTCCCGGGCCGCGCATAGTAGTGCCCCGCCTCGGCGGAGTAGATCGCGGGGTTGTATCCGATGAACACCACGCGCAGCCCCGGGCGGAGATAGTGCGGAAGCGAGAGTTCCGCTGTGGTCACGGGACGCTCGGATCCGGGAGCTTGAACTTCACGTTCGGTTCGCTGACCTGGAGCGACACGGCGCGCTGGCCCGATGACTCGTAAGTCTGGGGCCTCGGCTCTGTGACAAAATGCAAGAGGAGGCTTGTGTTGCCTTGTGGGATTTCGTTCACCTGACTCCCCTTGACCATCGGAAGGCCGCTCTCGAACTCTTCTCCCGAATCGACCTGAATGACGAAACGCACCTCGTTGAGATTCCAACTGGACCGTGCCTCGATGCTTAATAGCACCGTGAAGCCTCTTGATTCCGGTTCAACGGGGTAGACCGCCAGACTCACTGCTTCGATCCGCATCGTCAGCTTGTCGTTTTGGTACGTGTCGCCGACGGCGATCGTCTCGCTCGGGAAGAGGAAGTTGAGCAGGGGCGGCACGCCGAA
>JBKKBS010000542.1:0-3035 GCA_046713815.1 Tepidiformaceae bacterium | reverse complement strand
GGTTCACGCCCATCGACAGTTGCACCAGCTGAAAGTCGAACGCGGCCGACAGTGGAAACACCGCATCCGGTTCGAAGTCGTCCAGGGGATGGCGGCGGTACGTGTACCCCTCCTGTTTGAGTACGTTCTCGATCGCCTCGCCCAGCGCCGCGAGTTGCTCCTTTTCCAGCCAGAGCGACGCCGAGTCGCCCTCCATCGAGACCGCTCGCAGTCGGAAGCGGCGCTGGCCCGGCTGCCCGACAGCTTCGGCGGAGACATGAGAGAGTGCCCCAAATTCGCGTGTGTCGCTCATCCTCGTGGATCGTACGGGACGGCGGCGTTTCGGGCTTCTCCGGGTGATCTTCGCTTCCTTCAGGGTCCGTGCTAATTTTCAGGCGGGTCAGACGACGCGACAGATTCTGTCGCGTTGACGTTGTAACCTGCGGCCAAGGGACGGGAGTCCAATCCGTTCCGGAGGTTCCATTGACCGAACAGACCCGGCGAGCGACACGCCTCATCGAAATCGAACGCAAATTACGGCGCAGGCCGCAGGGCTACTCCGCGTCCGAGCTGGCTCGCGAACTCGGCTACAGCTCACGCACCATCCAACGTGACCTCCGCGACCTCGAAAGCGAGCTGAACGTTCCCTTGATGGACGCACCCGGGCGGCGGTACCGCATCATGCCCGGGGCGGCGCCTCTCGCCCCCGTGCGCTTCACCCTTCAGGAGGCGCGCGCCATCTACCTCGCCTCCCGTCTCTTTGCCCGGCACTCCGACGAGCAGGATCCCGATGGCGTCTCTGCTCTCGAAAAGCTCGCTGAGACCCTCCCCGAGACCATCGGCCGCCAGATGATGCAGACCGCCCGCGCCATCCAGGAGCGCCGCGCGGACAAGGCCTACACCGAGGTCGTCCGACGCCTGACGGACGCATGGGCGGGGTCACACTCGGTCCTCATGTCGTATCGCTCCAGCGGCGCCGCCGAAGCCAAGACCGTGCACCTCGACCTGTACCTCCTCGAGCCGCTCCAGTTCGGCGCTTACGTCGTCGGCTACAGCCACGAGCACGGCGAGGTGCGCACGTTCAAGATCGACCGCATCCAGTCGGTCGAGGTCGCTGCCGCCACGTTCGACGCGAAGGAGGTGGACCAGATCGTCGAACAACTGGGCCACAGTTGGGGAGTCGTCTACGGGGGCGACGAAGAGTACGACATCACCGTCGACTTCACGTCCACCGTGGCCAACCGCCTACGCGAGACGACGTGGCACCCGGCCCAGAAGCTCACAGACCTCCCGGGTGGCGGCGTCCGCTTCGAGGTGCGGCTGCCCAGCCTCCTGGAGATCGAGCCCTGGGTCCGCGGCTGGGGTCATGAGGCGCTCGTCCAGGGACCGTCCGAACTGCGCGAGCGCGTCGCCGTCTCTCTCCGCCAGGCTGCCGCACGCTACGTCACGCCATAGGCGCGATGGTTGCAGCCTTCTACAATCGCAGCCATGGACGCATCCTTCGCCCGCGAACGCCGCCAACGCCTCGCAGCGACATGGGGTCTGACGCGTGGCGCCGTCCTCGTCCCCTCCGGCCTGCTCGTCTCACGCGACGGCACCGACCAGCCGCTCGACTTCCACGCCCATCCTGAATTCGTGTACCTGGCCGGCCAGCAGCTTCAGGCGGCGGTGCTCGCGTTCGACCCCGGAGAAGGCTGGACGCTCTTCGCCCACGAGGCTGGCGAAGACGAACGCATCTGGACCGGCGATGCACCTCCGCTCGATCAAGTGGCTGCGGAGACCGGCATCGACCGCGTGCAACCCGGACACGTCCTCCAGTCGTGGCTTGAACGACGCCGCGCCGAGCCCGTCGCGCTCCTCGGCAACACCGACATAACGCGCCGATTTGGCGAGTACGGAGTGCCCGGCTGGAGTGCCCTCGAACTTGCCCTCGACGACGAACTGAGCGCGCGCCTGAGCGAGCAGATGTCCGAACAGCGCCGCGCCAAAGACGACGGCGAACTCGCGCTCATGCGCTCCGCCGTCGAGGCTACCCGACAGGGTCACCTTGCCGCCATGCGCCTCGTCTGCCCCGGCATCACCGAACGCGGCCTGCAGGTCGAAGTCGAAGCCGAGTTCTTCCGCCACGGCGCCGAACGCACCGCCTACGGCTCGCTTGTCGGTTCGGGTCCGCGCGCCGCCATCCTCCACATGACCCCCAGCAACCGCGTCATGCGCGACGGCGACCTCGTCCTCATGGACGCAGCCGCCGAGTACGGCGCCTACGCCGCCGACGTCACGCGCACTTTTCCCGTTGGCGCGCGCTTTGAGGGCATTCAACGCGACCTCTACGACCTCGTGCTCCGCGTGCAAACTGATGCCATCGACGGTGTGAAGCCCGGCCAGGAATACAGGGAACTGCACCTCCGTGCCGCTCGCGGCATCGCCTCCGGGCTCGTGGACCTTGGCATCCTTATCGGCGCGCCCGACGACCTTGTCGACAGTGACACGCATGCGCTCTTCTTCGTCCACGGCCTCGGCCACATGCTCGGCCTCTCCACCCACGACGCCGGCGGCTGCCTCGCCGGCCGCACGCCCAGCGATCGCTTCGGCCTCAAATGGCTCCGTGCCGACCTCCCCCTCCAGCCCGGATACGTCGTCACGATCGAGCCTGGCATCTACTTCATCCGCGCCGTGCTCGAAGCCCCCAAGCGCCGCGAACAATATCGCGACATGGTCAACTGGGGCCGCGTCGACGAGCTGCTCGATTTCGGTGGCATCCGCATCGAAGACGACGTCCTCGTGACCGACACCGGCGTCGAAGTCCTCTCCGCCGCCATCCCCAGGCAAATCCACGAAATCGAAGCCATCCGCGCACAGGGGTGACTCTCGACGTGTAAAGCCCTCTCCCGCCGGAGCGGGAGAGGGTTGGGTGAGGGCGGGATGCCGGCCGTCGCCACCGGCGTTTGGCGCCGTGACCATGACGCCCCCTACAATCCATCCCTATGCCCCGTCCCTTCGACACGATCAGCATCGAACAGGTGGCCAGGTTCCCCCGCCCCGGGATGGTCATCCCC
>JBKKBS010000541.1:0-7587 GCA_046713815.1 Tepidiformaceae bacterium | reverse complement strand
CCCTTGGCACCCGGCGACCCTGCGGTGACCGGTGTCCCCGACGGCTGGACGGAGGCATATTGGAGGTCGCAGGCGCCCGGGTTGCTGGTGCGACAGAGCAGGTAAAGACCGCGCCCCTCGTAGGCGAGGTAGGGCTCGATGCTTTCGAGGCCGAGATAGCCGTTCAAGGTGATAGCGTCGAAGTCCCATTGCTCGAACATGGCGCGTGCGTAGGCCTGGGCGGTGTTCCCCATGTCGCCGCGCTTTACGTCGCCGATCACGGGAAGGTCGTCCGGGATGGCGGCCAGGGTCTGCTCCAGCGCGCGCAGGCCGGGTATACCCCACTGCTCGTAGAAGGCGATATTGGGCTTGTAGCAGGCCGTGTAGGGCAACGTGGCTTCAATGATCGCCCTGTTGAAGGCGGCGACATCCTCCACGCCGTGCTTTTCGAAGGCCGGGTCCAGGCCGACGCACACAGGCGCGCCCACCACGCGCGTGCGGGCGGCGAGCTTGTCGAAATAGTTCATGGCAGCCTGGCCTCCTCGGCTGATGGTACGAATCCCAGCGATTGCATGGTTCCACGAAAGGCCGCGCGGTCTCCCGTGACGATGAGGTCGAGGGACCCCTGCTCGTCCACGGGAGCCTCCAGCGACTGCTCCTCGAGGAGCCGCACGGCGCGCCGGGCCACGGCTTCGCTCGTGTCGATGATCGTAATGGCCGGGAAGAGGCGGCGGATGTCGGCCTGGAGGAAGTGGTAGTGCGTGCACCCGAGGACCACCGTGTCGGCGCCGGCATCCACCTCCCCGGCAAGCGCGTCCCGCAGCGCGGCGGAGATTGCGGATGTGCCAGTCGCGCCACGCTCCACCAGTTCTGCGAGCCCATGGCCGGGGACGGCCACGACCTTCGTCCCCCGTGCGAACTCCTCTACAACCTGCGAATAGAGGTCGCCGTCGAGTGTGCCGGGCGTCGCGAGGATGGCAACGCGGCCGCTCCTGGAGTTCATGGCCGCCGGTTTAACGCCCGGGACCATCCCGACGAATGGCACGGGAAACGCTGCTCGCAGGTCGCCGATCGCGGCCGCGGAGGCGGTGTTGCAGGCCACCACGATCATCTTCGCGCCGCCGGCGAGGAGGCGGTCGGCGATGGCAAAGGAGCGCTTCCGCACCTCGGCCGCGGGGCGCGGACCGTAGGGGAAGAAGGCGGTGTCGGCAAAATAGGTGAGGCGCTCGCGGGGGGCAAGGCGTTGGAGCTGCCGCAACACGCTCAAACCGCCCACGCCGGAATCGAAGATACCGATCGGGCGCGGATCCATCGCCGGTAGCATAGCATCGGAGGACGTTGACGCGGATTCCCAGGAGATTTGGCCATCATGTTGAAGCAGGTGGATGTCGCGGTCCTGCCCTCGGAGGCGATGGAGATGAACGCGGACGCCTACGTGGTGGTGGATGTGTTGCGTGCGACAACGACCATCGCCGCATTGTTCGAACGGGGCCTGGCAGACCTCGTGGTCATGGACAACATCGCGCGAACACGCGAGCGGGCATTCGCCGAAGCCCGGCTGCTCTTCGGCGAAGTCGGCGGGCTGCGGCCGCAGGGGTTCGATTATGGCAACTCGCCGGTGGAGGCGATGGTAGCCGACGTGGCGGGCCGCGGCGCCGTCCTCTTCACGACCAACGGCACGCGGGCACTGTGCTCGCTGGGGACGCGAGGCATGGTGTACGCCGGGGCGCTCGCGAACGCGCGCGCCCTCGTAAAACGGCTGCGCGAACATGAGCGCCTTGCATTTGTCTGCGCGGGTACGGAGGGCGGAAAGCGGTTCGCGCTGGAGGACTTTGCCGTCGCCGGCCTCCTCATCCGCGAACTTCAACAGCACGGCGCCCCGTTCGCGATGGGGGACGCGGCCACGGTCGCAGTGAGGTTGGCGGGCGCTCCAACACCGACGGTGGAGGTGGGCATTGGCGGGCGGGGCGTGGCAGGCAAGCCGAAGAAGATGCCATCGTTGGGCCACATGCTCTTGAAGACCAGTGACCACGCCCGTCGACTGAAGGAGCTCGGCCTCGAAGGCGATGTGCGCTTCTGCGCGCGATTCGACACGTCGAGTTCGACGCCGATGGTCGTGGAATGCGGTAAGGGGTGGGCGCGCCTGGAGAACCGGCCTTGACCGATCAGGTCGATTCTCGCCACCGTTTTTCGAGGGCGTCGAGGGTGGCCGCGTCGGGCTCGCGGCCCGCATAACGAGCCTGTTCGAAGGCGGACGTAATTTCATCGGTGACGGGGCGGTGGAAGGTCGCCTGGAGCACCGGGGCAAACTCGTGCGGGGTCTCGGCTGGCCGGCGGGCGTGCCCGGTAGCCTCAGCCCGTTCCAGCATCTCCCGGTAGAGGCGCGTCACCCCCGACGAATCGTTGACTTGTGTCGACTGGGAGCTTCGCCGCATCGAGCGCCAGAGGTTCGAGAAGTCGTCGCGTAGGCTTCCCACGGTGGCGCGCGCGGGACTCTCTTCGAGACGATCCTGGACTCTTTGGCGCACGCGGGCGAAGTAGGCGACGAGCGCGATGCCCCCGAGGATGATGGCGAACACGATGAGCGAGCGAAGGCCAGCGGCGCTCACCCGCGCGATGCCCGACGGCCCGTCCTCTTCGCCCGCCCCCTGGTCGGTGGCAGCGGGGCGTGCATCGTTGTTTATGGCCGGGAACTGCAGTTCGTCCGGAAGAAGCAGGTCGAAAATCCACGCAAGGATGATCGCGGGCGGTGTGAGGATGGCCGTGAGGATCAGGTCGAGGCCGTGCGCGAGGGGAGGCCCAACGACGGGGCCGAGCACCGCGAGAAGCAGAGCGGCGAGGACAAGGCAGGCGACGGTGGCGGCCGCAATGCCGCCAAGGAGGGTGGCAGCGATGCCGCCGGCCTGGAGATCAGGCAACGTCGCACCGCTCAGGGCGAGCTGGGAGCAGGCGAGCGCCATGATCGCCACGGCGTAAAACCCGGCCGCGGCCCGCCCGACCTCCCCCGTCCGATCGGTCATCGCCCCGAGGACGACCAGCACTGTAACCGCGAGAAACACGGGACCGACGACGCGCGGCATAGCCTCCAGGTCCATGTCGAAGGCGGACCGCGTCGATTGACGCGCCCAGAGCCCGAGCAGGAGCACGGCCGAGAAGAAGGCATGGAAACCCGCGCCCACGGCTACATCGCTGTCGTTGATGAAATTGCCCACCCATGCAAGGTCCCAGAGGGCGAAGTCCCCGGCATAGACCAGGCGCAGGATGCCGTAGATGAAGACGTATGCCGTGACGAAGAAGGCGGCCGTGGCGGCCCGGCTGGAGAGCGCCAGCCAATCCGTCAGGCGGGGGACGGCGAACGCCACCAACGCCACGAGGACGTAGCTGTACCAGCCCACGGTGCGGCGGTCGACGTCATACCCGGCGGCCGCCCATTCCGCTAACGCGTAGACGGCCAGCGCCTCCGCGACGACGGCACCAAGGACAGCCGCGCCTCGGATCATGTTGAAGCGCCCTCTCGCGCGAAGGCGGATGCCACCGTGCGCGTGGGGATCCCGGGCGGCACCGACTGAGCGGCACGGTCCGTGGTCGCGACCACGAACACGCGGTTGCCCTCGGCGGCCAGGCGGGAGATAGCGCCCGCGAGGGGCGCCTGGATGAGCGACGCGACGACGACGATCGTGGAACCGACCGCTAGCCGCCCGCTCTCGCGCTGAATCGCCCCCGCAAGGTCGCCCATCGTCAGTGGCTGGATGACCGCGAGGGCCTCGAGGATGCGGGTGATCTGGTCGCGCGAGCGCGAGGGTGGAAGGCGGATCGGACGATCGGCGTCTGGAAAGGCGCCATTCGCCAGCAGGCCGACGGCGTACTTGGCCCCAGCGGCCCAGACGGCAATTGACGCAGCCGTCGAGACGATGCGCTCGAGTTCGTCCTTCAGGTAGCCTTCCCAGGCGTGCTCCATGGTGTCGATGTTCACCATCAAGTAGAGCTGCTGCGTGGACGAGGGCTCGTAAACGCGGGATTGGAGCTCACCGGAGCGGGCCGTGGCTTTCCAGTCAATGCGCTTCAACGGGTCGCCCGGCCGGTAGTCGCGCAGGCCAGAAATGCGGATGGGGTCTTCGAAGATGGGATTGCGGCCCTTCCGTTCACCGAAGGGGCGGTCCGCGGGCAGGCCGAGGTCGCTGAGGGGGACGACACGGGGATAGACCGTGATGTGCTGCACCTCGTCCACCTCATGCGACCTCGGGAAAATGCCAAGCAGATCGGCGGAACGGATGCGATTGGGGCCGACGAAGAACCAGCCGCGCTCCTGGGACGAAACGTTGAACTTCCACGACTGCTTTTCGTACCAGCCGATGGTACCCTTGCGCAGGATCCAACTGGTGCCAGGGGCGACCGCGGCCCCGAGCTTTTCTCCTTCGGCGTGGAGCTGGTCCGAGATGGGCAATCGCCATTCGAACCAGGGCAGCGGCAACGGCTTACGGTTCTCGAGCGTGACCTCCAGCGGCACCTGTTCGCCCACAAAGGCGCGCCGTTCGGACAGCCGCGCTTGGAGATGGAGGCGGTCCCAGAGGTGGCGGCTCCAGTAGCGCGCTATTCCACCAACGATCATGACCACGAACCCGACGGCGGCGATGGCCGGCTCCTCCGTGCCAAAGCCCAGCGCCACCATCCCCAGCCCGACCATGATCCATGCATCGCGGAAGGGCATGGTCAGACTTCGACGGGCGCCGGCACGCGCTCCAGGATTTCGGCAAACAGTTCGTCGGCATCGCGTCCGCGGAGCCGGGCCTGGCTCGAGAGGATCAGGCGATGGGGGATCACATGGGGCGCCATGCGTTTCACGTCGTCAGGGAGCACGTAGTCGCGGCCGTCCATGGCCGCGTGCGCGCGGGCTGCACGGAACAGTGCAAGGCTGCCTCGGGGGCTCGCACCCAGCTCGAAGGCGCCCTCGGAGCGGGTCTCGCGCACAATTCGCACGGCGTAGCGGCGCACAACTGGTTCGACGTGCAAGCGCGCAAGGGCGGCGATCATCGTGGACAGCTCTTCGGCCGTGGTGACCGGTACAAGCTGTTCAAGCGGGCTCTCGGTTTCGTAGCGGGCGAGGATTTCGTCTTCGTCGTCTTCATCTGGATATCCGAGCTTGAGACGCAGCAGGAAGCGGTCGAGTTGTGCCTCGGGCAACGGGAACGTGCCCTCGAGTTCGACCGGGTTCTGGGTGGCGAGCACCAAGAAGGGGCGTGGGAGTCGCGTGGTCACGCCTTCGACCGTGATCTGGCGTTCTTCCATCGCTTCGAGGAGGGCCGATTGGGTGCGGGGGGTGGCGCGGTTGATTTCGTCCGCGAGCACCACCTGCGAGATCAGCGGCCCGTCGCGGAAGGCGAACTCGCCGAACTTCTGGTTGTAATAATGGATGCCGGTGATGTCCGCAGGCATGAGGTCTGGTGTGAACTGGATGCGCCGGAAGGTGCAGTCCAGCGAGCGGCTGACCGCCTTGGCGAGGGTCGTCTTGCCGATGCCCGGGACATCCTCGAGCAGCACATGGCCCTCGCAAAGGAGCGCGACCAGCACCAGCCGCACCACGTCCGCCTTGCCCACCATCACGCGTTCGACACTGGCCTGGAGGCGGTCGGCAACTTCACGAATGGCCGCGACCTCGTCGATGGAGAGCCGCGCGGCAGGATTGGTCATGACGCGGATGGTACGCGGGCGCCTCATGGCTGAATAGCACGCCCTCGGGGCACCGTAAAGAGCGCCGCACCTACACTCATCATATGGCCCGTGTCACTCCCATAGCGCTCGCGTACAACACGGCCTATCTCATCGAAAGCGAAGGCGAAGGCGAACGGCTGCTTGTGGACACGGGGCCGGATTACCTCGGCGCGCGGGAACTGCTGACAGAAGCGCTAGAGGGCCCGGTGCCTCCGGTCATCGTCGCCAGTCATGGGCACCTTGACCACGCGGGCCTCGGCCGGTGGTGGCAGACGCGCGGAGCCAGTGTCGCCCTGGGGCGGAATGATGCGCACCTCGTGCGGCGGCCCCATTTCGCCATCCCCGGAGAGTTCGAGGCGTTCGCGGAGTACGTCCGGGCGAGCGGTGCTCCCGCTGAGGTTCAACGTGAGGTGATGGCGGGCCTGGAACGGCGCAGGCGTTGGGTCGAGCAAGCAACGGGTGAAGGCCCGCATCCGCCCCCACGCCCGGGCGACCGTTGGCCGACGGGGCTGCGCTTCGAACCGTTCGAGCCAGACCGCCTGCTGGAGGACGGCGAGCTGCTGCCAGGCGGGGCGAAAGTCGTCCATTGTCCAGGACACACACCGGGGAACCTCGTGGTCATCGTCGAAGAGGAGGGACTTCTCTTTTCTGGAGACCAGGTGCTCCCGGACATCACCCCCACGCCTGGCGTGCAGTTCGTCCGCGACGCCGCAGGCACCTGGCGGAGATTCCCGAGCCTGCCTCCGTTCCTTTGGTCTCTCCTGCGCTTACAAGCGTTTCAATTCGATCGCTGTTACCCCGGTCACGGCGAGCCGTTCGACGACGTGGCCGAGGTGCTCACCGCCAGTGTCGACCAGATCGAGCAGCGGACCCGGCGCGTATGCGCGGAATTGGCTCTCGCCGAGACGACCCTGCATGGGCTGTCGGAGCGGCTGTATCCACGCGCCCTCGACCGCCGGTGGTGGCAGATTGTCGCGACCGTGCAGGGTCATCTTGACCTGCTGGAGACGCGTGCCGAAGCGACGAAGAATGGCGATACCTGGCGGGCGACTTGAGAAAAAATTGGTATCACGAAAGTGGCCGCCTATCGGCGGCCAAAGTGACTTGCGGTTGTGAGTTCAGCCTCGCTGCGGAGCGGGCGCAGGCTTAGCGCGAGAGGCCGTTTCGGCCTCGGTGCTGGCACCCGTGTCGAGGAGGTCGGCGAAGAGCGCGCGATACTTGACCATCGCGACCCGCAACTCTTCCGTCGTGGCGTCGCCCTGCTCATGACGCAGAGCTGTTTCGTGGGCAGCCCGGTAGTTCGAGACCATCTCGGGATGGTCGACGGAAATGTCGCCGGCGCGAAGCTCGAAATCGTCGTCAACTGGATATCCCCGTGTCTTCATGACGTCGGAGACCAGTGCATCCGCCTCGGAAATGGCGGCCGAGGGGTCATCGACAAAGCGCGCCTGGGTTGCCGTCCAGGAACTGGTGAAGCGTTCGTATTCATCGCGCGTGAGTGGGCGGATATCAAGCGCCTTCACCCGGTTTTGGCGGCCCTGGAGTTCCTTCTCCGCGTTTCCTCGGCCCATCTCATCGACGGTTTTTTCGTATTCAGTGCCGAACTGACCGCGGAGGCCGCTGGTGCGGCGCTTCCCGGAGACGACCCAGAGGGCGATCGCGACCACTACGACCACGACCGCGGCGACGATGGCAAAAATAATCCATGTATCCATGCGCCAAGCGTGACGCACCGGGCATCGCGAAGGCATCACGGAACGGGGAGAGACGCTTGCGAGGGAGCGTCAGCCGGGGCGGTGCTAGGATCGCGGTGGGCCGGGGTGGCGAAATGGCAGACGCAGCCGACTTAAACTCGGCGGCCGCAAGGCGTGTGGGTTCGAATCCCTCCCCCGGTACGAA
>JBKKBS010000540.1:0-3562 GCA_046713815.1 Tepidiformaceae bacterium | reverse complement strand
TCCTCTTCCGCCCGAATGGCGGGAGCGATTCTCACGGGGAGAGTTCCGTTCGCCACCGATCTCTGAGCAACAGCGGGCGGACTATAAAGAGATCATCCTGCGGTGGGACGAAATCCGCAGCCAATTCCCGGGTGAGCACGTCGCGATGCTCCACGGTGAGCTACTTGCGCACCACAGGAACTGGTCAGAGCTCTACCGACTCCTCCACGCCCAGGGCATCTCCGGAGACACCTGCGCCATCCGCTATGTTCCGCGATCCGATGAAATGGCGGAGCTCCTCTGAGTGTTGACAGTCCATTTCGATTTGGCTGGCCGGCCACGAGTAGACGGCTTGGTCAGCGTCCCGGGATTAGGCTTCCATCGCCCCATCGAGTTCATGGTGGACACCGGATCAAGCTCCACCTCGCTCAACGTTGACGACCTGCGCGGAGTCGATCTCGGCCCTGTTGGTTCACCAGAGCCGATGGAACGCGGCTACGGCGGACTGCTTCTCGGGCGCCGTGAACTGGGCTCGTCGGGTTCCGCGATCCAGATCAGGGCACAGCATTTACCAGGTCGGAATGTTGCTCTTCGATGATCCGGCGCTGAACGGCCTCCCGTCCGTACTCGGACGAGACATCCTCGATCATTGGCGCTCATGACACACGACCCAACCAGCCAGCTCCTCCGCTTCGAAGTCTGGCGCTCAGACGATTTCGCGCCGCTTTAGGGTATCAGCGTAGTTACTGGACAAGCTCGATCGCGTCGTGGATCTTCGGCGTCGCGAGCAACGTTTTGTGGACCGGGCACTTCTGGGCGACGCGAAGGAGGTCGTCGCGCTGCTCGGCCGTGAGCGGTCCCCTGACGACGATCCGACGGTGGAGGTTCTCGATGAGGCCGGCCTTCGGGTCGTCGCACTCCTTGCAGTCCTCGGCGTGGGTGCGCGAGTGCTCCACCTCGACCGCCACCTCGTGCAGCGGGTAGCCCTTGCGGCGCGCGTAGATCTGGATCGTCATCGCCGTGCAGGCGCCGAGTGCCGCAGCAAGCAACTGGTAGGGGGTTGGCCCGAGGTCGTCTCCCCCTTCGTCGCGCGGCTCGTCGACGACGAGGCCATGCGCCGGCATGGTGACGAGCTGCGCGTGCCCGTAATCGGCGAGCGATTGGACGATGACCTTGGACATGGCGGGTCTCCGTGCGGGGGTTGCAGCGATTCTGGTGCGGCATGGACCGCTGCGCCAGCCCACCGCGCTACGACATCCTCCGCACCAGCCACGCAGTGAGCGCCATCAGTACCACCGCGCTGCCGATGAAAAGGGCGCCCTCGATCGCCTGGTACTTCCAGAACTGGTCGTTCAGCGACTCGACGTATCCCACGGGACCACTGCCGCCCGGGCGGAGCGTCAGCTCGACGGACAACCGCACGATCGCGAATACGACCAGCGCGCCGAGCATCGCCGGAGCGGTCCGGCGGGTGACCGCGCCCGCCGCCAGCGCCAGCGCCAGTGCGAACAGGGTGTAGGCAAACGGGACGATGCCCTCAAAGTTAAAGCTCTGTCCGAAGCGCATGTCCATGCGATCAAGGGGCGCGTGCCACCACGTCATGAGTGCCGTGAGCGCGGCCGAAAAGGCGGTCACGCCCAGCAGCGCCATCGCCAGCTTGGCCGCGAACCAGCGCCCGCGTGTGATGCTCTGGGTCCAGGCGAGGCGGTAGGTGCGCCGCTCGAATTCGATCACGATCGGCGCCGCCATCAACAGACCCACGACTCCCGGCACAAGGTTGAACCAACCCACG
Organism: Tepidiformaceae bacterium; assembly: GCA_046713815.1. Classification (GTDB taxonomy): domain Bacteria; phylum Chloroflexota; class Dehalococcoidia; order Tepidiformales; family Tepidiformaceae; genus JBBDMZ01. The sequence goes on along the minus strand of JBKKBS010000540.1, from coordinate 1,791 downwards.
ACCGCGTTCGTCGCGTCGTAGCTGGCGATGAAACGGTTGGAGAGGTCGCCGCAGTCGCTGCCCGCATCCACGCAGGCGGCCAGCCCCGAGTCTTCGAACGTCTCGCGCTTCTGGAGACCGGTGGGTACCAGGTATATCGCGAGCACCACCCACGCGGCGGTCGCCAGCAAGAGTTCGGTTCGGCACTGTCGGAACGCTACCCAGCTCATGCGAGCACCTCCTCTTTGAGCGCCGCAGGGCTTCCAGCGCCGCGCTGCAGGTATGCCAGGACGATGTCCTCGAGCGTGGGCTCATGCACAGACCAGCCGTGGCCGAGCACGAGCGGAGCCTCAAGGCGGATGAGGGTCGAGACCTGGCGTTCGCTGCGGCTGCGCTGGATCACGTCGTGTACGCCGCAGGCCAGGATCTCTTCAAACACCGGTCCGATGACGACGCGGTGCGCCGCCACGATGCCTTCGATCTCGCCTTGCAGCGCAACGCGGCCACAGGAGAGCAGGAGGAGCGTATCGCAGACACGTTCGAGGTCGCCCAGGATGTGAGAGGAGAGGAGGACGGTGGCATCGCCGTCGGCGAGGGTCTCGACCAGGAGCTGGAGGAACTCCCGCCGAGCGAGCGGGTCGAACGCTGCTACCGGCTCGTCCAGCAGAAGCAAGGCGGGCCGTTTAGCGAGCGCCAGCAGCAGCGCCACCTGCGCCTGTTGTCCCCCCGAGAGCTGCCCGACTTTCTTCCTCAGCGGGAGGTCGAGGCGGGTCACCCGTCGGCGTGCGAACGTGTCATCCCAGCGCTCATTGAGCTTTCGACCGAGCGTGAGCGTCTCGTCGACAGTCAGCGAACGGTAGAGCGGGCGTTCCTGGGCAACGAAGCCAATTCGCGGCAAGACATGTGACGCATAGTGCGTGGGCGACGCGCCAAGCACCATGATCTCGCCCGCGCTGGGCGAGATCAGCCCGACGGCGAGCTCCAGGAGCGTCGACTTGCCGGTGCCGTTCGGGCCCACCAGCGCGGCGACCTGTCCCTCTTCGAGCCGGAAATCGCAATCCTTCAGCGCCCAATTCGATCCGTAACGTTTGCCCAGGCGCTCCGCCTCCAGCACGGCCGTCATCCCGCACCCACGGGACTGGACTCGCGGCGGGCGGCGTCGAAAAGCGCGAGGATGCTCTGCTCGTCGAGGCCCGCCTCACGCGCATCGGTCAGCCAGCGTTGCAACCCTTCGCGCAAGACCGCGTGGTGGGGGAGTGCCGGCCCGGCGAGAGAGCGCGTGACGAAGGTCCCCACGCCCGGCCGGCTCTCGATGAGCCCCTCCATCTCCAGTTCGCGGTACGCCTTCATGGCCGTATTCGGATTAATCGTCAGCCTGGTTGCGACCTCCTTGATGGTCGGGAGCCGATCGCCGACATCGATGGTACCGAGGAGCAGCCCACGCTTCACCTGCGCCACGATCTGCTGGTAAGGGCTGGCGGCGCCGCGGCGGTCGAGGTAGAACTCGATCATTGCAAACCTCTATTTATCTAGGTGACTAGATAAATACACCAGAGACACCAGCGAGTCAAGCTCGTGCCAGGGTCAGGTAGGCGCGGGCTTCGCGCTAGCGCGCGATCGCGGGCAACGGGACATCCTCGTAGGGCGGCGCCGGAAAGTACTCCATCGCGAGCTGCACGAGGCGGGCCGTCTCCGGGCTCCAGAGGCGGCCAACGAGGTGCAGGCTCATGTCGATGCCAGCGGATACGCCAGCGGCCGTGATCACACTGCCCTCGTCCACCCAGCGCGCGTCGTCAACGGCCGTGAAGTCGT
>JBKKBS010000539.1:0-21788 GCA_046713815.1 Tepidiformaceae bacterium | reverse complement strand
CGCAACTTCCGCCAAACATGCGGAACATCTTCTGCGCGATCGTCATTGGCCCCGGCGCGCCGTTGCGCAAGCTCGAAGTGCTCGAATGCTTCGTCTACCAGCACGGCCTCCGGCACATGGGCGAAGTCGAGCATGGCCGCGCGCTCGTCGGCCTTCAGGGAATGACCAGCTAGCCCGGACCCAGGCCTTAGCCCCAAAGAACAACTCCCTTCCGGGAGCGCACAAATCTGCTTATCTGAGCGGCGCCGTGGCAAACTCCCGCATCCCATCGCCGAACTCGACCCTTGCCCGGAATCCGAGCTCCCGTTCCGCCTTCGCCGGCGAGGCGACGATGTGCCGCACGTCGCCCACCCGGTAACCTCCCACGACCTCCGGCCGCGGCGCGACGGGGCCGTACGCATCGGCGAGCGCCCCCGCCATTTCGCCCACCGTGTTCGGCGCCCCGCTCGCGATGTTGAAGCCGCCGCTGGCCGCGTCGTCCGTGAGCGCGAGGACATTCGCATGGGCCACGTCCCGCACATGCACAAAGTCGCGCCGTTGCATCCCGTCCTCGAACACCCGGGGCGCCAGCCCTGCCTCAAGCGCGCTGCGGAAGATGCTCGCCACACCTGCGTAGGGCGTGTCACGCGGCATGCGCGGACCGTAGACGTTGTGGTAGCGCAGGGCGACCACCCTCGCGCCCGATTCCCGCCCAAATGCGAAGCAGAGATGCTCCTGGTGGAGTTTCGTGGCCGCGTAGACATTGCGCGGGTCGAGATTCGCGTCCTCGCTTACTGCCCTCGGCTCCAGGTTCGCACGACAGACCGGGCACCGCGGATCAAATTCTCCCGCGGAAAGGTCCTCGGTGCTTCTCGGCAACGGCACGACGTCGCCATGCTCTGCACAGGCGTACGCTCCTTCGCCATAGACCACCATCGAACTGGCGAGCACCAGTGGCCCACTAAAGCCCTGCTCGTGCATCGCCAGTAACCCGGCGGCCATCCCGACGTCGTTAGCATCCACGTATTCCCGCACGTCGCCGAAGTTCACGCCCAGTCCAACTTTCGCGGCCTGGTGGCATACCGAATCCACGCCGGACAGGCACTGGCGCCAGTTCTCAGGGTCGGCCACCGTGCCCCAAACATAGCGAGCGCCCCGATTCAGATACGCGGGAGCGCCTGCGTGCGCCGAGGGGTCGAGGTTGTCGAGCGACACGACCCCGTGCCCCAGTTCGACGAGTTCGTCCACGATGTGCGATCCGATAAACCCCGCGCCGCCGGTAACAAGCACTTTCATGCCGCCCGTTCTATCACAGGCTGGACGCTAACGGCCGCCGTTGCCGGCCGAATCGGCCGCGTTCGCGAGGCCTTAGGGACATCGTTCATGAAGGCGTAAGAGGTTTGTCACTTTGCGCTTGCTAGCTTAAGACCATGACGCCCGAGGCTACGACCGACCTCCTGCAGTTCTACACGACGCACTTTCGCCCCGGCGCCGTCGACCTGTCGTCGTCTTCCCCGCCGCCCGCGCCCTTACCGGACCTCGGACGCGAGATCCTCCGGCACAACGGCCTCGCCTATTCCCTGCCCGGCGGTTCGCCGGGTTTGCGCTCGGCCATCGCCGCCCGCTACCAGCACGTCTCCGCGGAGGACGTTGTGATCTCCGCCGGGGCCTCGGAAGCGCTCGTGGCCGTTGCCTCGGCGATGCTGCGGCCGGGTGACGTGGCCTGGGTGTCGAGGGGGGCATATCCCAGCTTCACGAATGCCGCCGCGCGGTCCGGCGCAACTGTTACCCATGGCGAGTTCATACCCGGTGGTTCCGCCTGCGCATTGGCGAACAATCCTTCCGTGCCCGACGGCCTCGCCATCGACCTTCCCTTTTTCCTCGCGGCTGCCCATGCAGCGGGTGCCACACCCGTCGTGGACGAGGTCTACCGGGACCTTCGCGCAGGAGGATCGCTTCCGGCAGCGGTCGACCTCGATGCTCGCGCGGTCAGCATCGGCGACCTCTCCAAACCGTTGGGACTCGGGGGGTTGCGCATTGGCTGGGTAGCGACTCGCGATCGGGAGCTGCTGGCCCGTATCGACCGTGAGCTGCAACTTCTCACGGGTGGACCATCGAGCCTTTCCGTCGCCGCCCCCGAGGCGGCGATGGCTTCGTTCCACGAGCATATATCCGCGGCGGTGGAGTGCGTACTCGCCAATACCCCGGCTATCGTCGCCGTCCTCGAAGGACACGGCTGGCAAGTAACGCTGCCCGACGCCGGGGTCACGCTTGTCGCGCGTCCGCCGGCGCCGGTCACCACCGTCGCCCTTGCGCGCCTCGAAGCGGCAGGCTTCTTCCTGCTCCCCACGGACACACTCGGACTTCCTGGCGCCTTCCGTATCACGCTTCTTCGCGACCCGTCCTCGCTCGCTTGCGCGCTTGGGAGCTTGGAAGAGGGCGTCCAGAAGGGAACGGCTTCCCTCTCCGTCCACGGCGGCCGTGCAGTCTCTCGAATCAACAACTCCCCGCTCCCTGTGGGGTTAGGGGTGAGGAAGCGCACGCCCGAGACATTCGACTACTCTCCCGGGAGAGAGGGGGATGCCGCCCAAACGGAGTGCGCCGTCGTCGTCCTCACAAAGGCACCCGTCGCCGGCCACGCAAAGACGCGCCTCGCCGCCACGATCGGTGCTGGTGCCGCCGCCACCATTGCCCGCGCCTGCCTCGCCGACACGATCTCCCTCGCGGAATCGGGTCCGTGGACGGCCATCGTCGCGCACTCGTCCCCGGCCATGTGTTCCTGCGTGGGCGAACTCGTAACGACCGCTGCTCTCGCTACCCAGGTTCCCGGTGGCCTCGGCGACCGCATTCACGCCGCCCTCGCGGGCGCCCTTGGTAACAACGGACGAGTCGTCCTCATTGGCTCCGACACGCCGGACCTTCCTCCATCACTCGTCCAGGAGGCGTTCGACGTCCTCTCCGAGGTCGACCTCGTCCTCGGTCCAGCGGCCGATGGAGGGTTTTACCTTATCGGCGTCACTGCCGCTCACCCGTCCCTCCTTGAGTGCGTCCCGTGGAGCACCTCGACCGTGCTCGAAACGGTCCGTGAAAACGCTGGGCGCCTCGGCCTGCGCGTTCGCTACCTCCACAAATGGTGTGACGTGGACGACATCGCATCGCTCCGCGCACTCGGCCATAGGCTCGCCACGCACGATCGCGCTCCACGCACGCGCGCGGCGCTCGCAAATCTCACGGGGGTGATGGACCGTGTCTGAAGTGCCTCCCTATTCGAGCACACGCCTCACGGCCGCGCTGGGCCTCATCCTCGCTGTGATGCTTTCGGTCATGTTCTTCAGCGGCGGCTTCTTCTACCTCTACGTTTTTAACTACGACCTGCCGCCCTGGTTCACGACGGTGCGCTTCCTGCATTTCTATACGGGCCTCGCCTCCATCCCTATCCTCCTCGCGAAGTACGGGTCCACCGCCCTCCGTCTCCTCGGTTATTACACCGGCCGGCCACGCTATAAGGCCGCGGGTGCGCCCGCGCTTGTGCCTCGCCTCCTTTCCCCGCTCCTCGCGGCCGACTTCTTCGTGCTCTACTTCAGCGGCCTCTACATGCTCTTCCATTACTATTACGAGGTCACCAACATCTGGCCCTTCGAGGCGAAACCGGTGCAGGTGCATCTCTGGGCAGCGATCCTCGGCGCCCCACTCGTAACCATCCACTTGCTCTGGCATTTCGCCTCGGCCATGCGGTCCGCCAGTTCAAGCGCGAAGATCGCGCCGCCAGTCGCTCCGTACGCCGAGCGCCCCGGCGGGCGGATGACCCGCCGAACGCTGCTGGCGGGGCTCGGCGGCGCCAGTGCGGCGATAGCCCTTGGGTTCCAGAATACGCCGCTCCGCTCCCTCAACACGGGCGGCCTCTTCATCGGCCGCATCCCGAAGGAGGAGCGGGGCGGACCCGGAGACTTCCCGGTGGAAACGCTCTTCGGCAAGGCCGGGGTGGAGGACATCGCCGCCTACCGGCTTGTCGTCGAAGGTGAAGTCGATAACCGCCTCGAGCTCACGTACGACGACATCCTCGCCCTCCCCTGGCGCGAGGACCGCATCCGCATCAGTTGCGTGAGCGGTTGGACGGAGGTCCCGACCTGGCGCGGCCCGCGTGTGACGGATGTCCTTGCCCTCGCTGGCGAACGGGCGGGTGTGCGGTCCGTCGCTTTCCACAGCCTCAGCGGCTACGGCTTCACCTGGCATCGCCGCCGGCTGGACAGCGACCGCGCGCTGCTCGTCACGCACGTCAACGGCGCGCCCATCAGCGAAAATCACGGGTTTCCTGTTCGCCTCATCGTCCCAGGGTATCCAGGTCAGAACATGGTCAAGCAGATCGACAGCATTACCGTCCGGGGCGAGGAGCAGCAGTTCGACCCCGACTTCAGGATCACCTGACCGATGGCTCGCGCGACGGCTCGCCCCGCTCCCCCTTTCGCGATCCGGCGTCCAGCGTCCCTCCTCGCCATTGCGCGCATCGACGCATGGACCGGGCTCACGCTCGCCATGACGGCGGCGGCGACGGCCTCGTTCATCGCAATATCCATCCTCCGTTGGCGGAACCTCGAGACGAACGCCTATGACCTTGCCTTCTTCGATCAGATCATCTGGAACACGTCGCAGGGCCGGTGGTTCGAGACGGCGTTCATCCCGTACAACTTCACCGGTCAGCACTTCGAGCCCATCCTGCTGCCATTCGCACTTGCCTACCGGCTGTTCGGCGTGGGCCCCCTCTTCCTCACCACCACGCAGGCGACGGTCGCTGCTCTTGCCGCGCTCCCCCTCTTCGCCGCCGCCCGTCGATTCGGTCTGCCCGGTCCGGCCGCCGCGGCCATCGCTGCCGTCTACCTCCTCAACCCCTACCTGCATCGTGCCGTTGAGTTTGACTTCCACCCGGAGGTGATGGTCGCCCTCCCGGCATTTGCCGCCGCGTGGGCCATCGCCGCCCGGCGTTTCTGGCTTGCCGGCGCACTGTCCCTGAGCACGCTCCTCTTCAAGGAGGACGCAGTCTTCCTCGCGCTCGGCCTGGCTGGCCTCCTCTTCCTGCAGGGGGCCCGCCGGCCAGCGCTCATCACCGCTGCCATGGCCATCGCCTGGGCGGCGGTCGTGGTACTTGTCGTCATGCCCCTCGCCCGTGATGGCGCGCCCAGCGATCTCGTTGATCGCTATGGTTACCTGGTTTCCGCCGACCGCCAATCCGAACTCGTTCCGCGACTGTTCACTCATCCCTGGACCATCCCACGGCATTTGGCGGACCCGTCGCGACTCTGGACGATCGCGCTGTTCGTGCTTGCTTCCGCGCCACTGGCGATGTTCAGGCCGTGGCTGCTTGTCCCGCTTGTCCCTGGATTGGCCCTGGCCGTGCTGTCAACGCATTCCTCCCAGGCGCACCTCGACTTCCACTACGCGGCTCAGTTAGTGCCGCTCGCCCTGGTCGCGACCGTTTTCGCGGCTCGTGCTGTACAGGGCCACGTTCCCGCGCCCAGCCGCGGTCGCGCCGTCGCCGCCATCGTCCTGGCCCCAACCCTCGTCGCCTTTTTGGCGCTCAGTCCGTTTTCGCCCGCCGAAGGTAGCCTGCCGTCCAACAGCGGAGCTCATGTTCACGCAATCAGGGGCGCCGTCGCGCTCATCCCCCCGAGAGACTCAGTGTCCGCGCAATCCCACGTTCTTCCCCGCCTCTCTCAGCGCGAGTACGCCTTCGAGTTTCCGAACCAGCACGAACAGGTCGATTGGGTGGTGGTCGACCGTAACGGTCATCGCAGCAGTCAGTCTGTTGACACCGGGTTCGACGCGGCGTTGGAGGATGTCCGCGCCAAGTTCGACCTCGTGTACGACAAGGACGGTGTCGAAGTGTTCCGGAGGCGGCAATGAAAGCAACCATCATCATCCCGTGCCGCGATGAAGCGGCCACCATCGCAGGCGTGCTGGAGGAAGTACGACAACACTTTTCCGGTGAGATCATCGTTGTCGACAACGGCAGCTCCGACGCGACCGCGTCCATCGCAGTCGAAGCGGGCGCCCGCGTCGTCGCGGAGCCGCTGCCCGGCTACGGCCGTGCCTGCAACGCCGGGGTCGCCGCCGGGTCGCCGGACACTGAGCTACTCGTGTTCATGGACGGCGATGGCAGCGACCGTCCCAACGATATCCCGGCGCTCCTATCAGCAATCGAATCAGGCGCCGACCTGGCGCTCGGCGTCCGCCGCGGGCCCACCGTCGAAGCTGGTTCCATCGCCCCCGCCGCCCGTTTTGGCAACTGGCTCTCCGGCGCCCTCATCGGGCTCCTCTGGGGCCGCCGTCTGCACGACCTCTCACCCCTCAAGGCTATCCGCGCCGAGGCTCTTCGCGCGCTCGACCTCCGCGAACAGACGTACGGATGGACTGTGGAGATGCTCGCAAAAGCAGCCGCGCGTCGCCTCGACATCCGCGAGGTCGAGGCCGGATACCGCAAACGGCGGGGCGGCGAGTCCAAGGTGAGCGGCAACGTCCGCGCCTCGATGCATGCCGGTTACCGCATCTTGCGGACGATCGGGAGCGTGCGAGTGCACACCACGTCGTCCGGCAGTTGGGGTGCACTCTGCGGTGCCGGGCTTGGACTACTGCTGCTCGCGGCCTTCAGCTGGTGGCTCCTCGTCCAGGCGCCCGCGAGCCCGCGTGTCCTCGTGGCGCCGTGGTTGGTGGGCTGGCCACTGCTCTTTGTGCTCATTCTCGCCGGTTACTCCGCTGGCCGCGTTCTTGCCCGTGGCCGTCTCGTTAATGCTTCCGTTCGATCTCCTTCCGGCCATCCGCCGTACGATGATCCACAGATAGATGGAAGCGCCACGCATCCTGGTCGTTGACGATGAGCCCATGGTCGTCGAGGTGATCGAGCGGTACCTCGTGCGTGAGGGTTATCTCGTGAGCAGCGCCGCCGATGGCGAGGCCGCCATGGAGGCTTTCGCCTCGCTACGCCCGCAGCTCGTCGTGCTCGACCTTATGCTCCCGGGCATCAACGGGCTCGAGATCTGCCGCCGCATCCGCGCGTCTTCGCGCACGCCGATCATCATGCTTACTGCCCGCGGCGACGAGATGGATCGAATCGCCGGGTTCGAAACGGGAGCGGATGACTACCTGGCGAAGCCTTTCAGCCCGCGCGAACTCGTGATGCGCGTGAAGGCCATCCTGCGGCGTACCTACGACGGCACGACGGCCTATGGCGGCGACGCATTCAGCAGCGGAAATGTCACCCTCGACCCGCGTGGCCGCAGCGCCGTTGCCAACGGCAACGCCGTGGACCTCACGGCGCGTGAATTCGACCTCCTCTGGTTCCTCGTCAACCATTCGGGCGAAGTCTTCACTCGCGAACAATTACTGGAGCGGGTCTGGGATTATGAGTGGTACGGCGACGCCTCCACGGTCACCGTCCACATTCGCCGTCTGCGTACGAAGGTAGAGCTGAACCCCAATGCCCCGCGCCATATCAAGACCGTGTGGGGCGTGGGCTACAGATGGGAGCCAACAGGATGAGGTCGTCGGCGTGGTCGCTCGGAATCGCGCTGGCCGGCGTCTTCAGCGCCGCCATCCTCGCGCTTGCCGCGACCGCTATCGCCTTCAACCCGCCCTTCAAGGACCTGTCTGTGATGGCTGCCGCGATGCTTGGCACTGGCATGGCAGGCATCGTCTTCGCTCTCGGCATCCCGCGTTTGGCGCGCTCCCTCGGACTGCGCGAGCGGCTCACCCTCTTCGCGCTCGTGGCACTCCTCATTGTCGTCGCCAATATCGGCGTGGCTGCGTTCCTTATGTTCCTATCGGGCCACGACTTGAAGCTGCTCTTCATCCTCTGCGCGTTCGCGTTTCTTGCTTCGCTTGGGCCGGCCCACCTCATGGGTCGCAGCGTCTCCGCGCGCATCGAGCGATTGCAGTCGGCCGCTACCGCCCTCGCGGGCGGCCGCCTTGGTACGCGCATCGGCTCGGCCCACGGCGACGATATTGCGCGCCTTGAACGCGACTTCGACCAGATGGCTGCCGGGCTTGAGGAAGCTACCATCCAGCGTGATTCCCTCGAAGCGGCGCGCCGCGACCTCTTCGCCTCCATCTCCCACGACCTGCGCACGCCTCTCGCCAGCATCCGTGTCATGGTCGAGGCGCTCTCTGATGGCGTCGTCAGCGATGAGGCAACCTCGACACGTTACCTGCGCACGATCTCGAGCGAGATTCAGCGCCTCTCCGCGTTGATCGACGATCTCTTCGAACTCACCACGATTGAAAGCGGCGAACTGCGGCTCAATCTCGAGACACTGCTCGTTGAGGACCTGGTCGCGGAGGCGATAGACATCTTCCGTCCCCAGACCGAGCGCGCCGGCATTGTCTTGCGCTTCGAGCCCGGGGGCCCGACGCCGCCTGTCCGTGCCGATGCCCAACGGCTCAACCGCGTCCTCTGCAACCTCCTCCAGAACGCCATTCGCCACACACCGGGCGACGGCATCATCGTCCTCCGCACGGCCGCAACCCCGGGCGCCGTCCAGGTGGCCATCGAAGACACCGGCGAGGGCATCCCCGCCAGCGATTTCGCGCGCATTTTCGACCGCTTCTATCGGGGCGACAAAGCTCGATCGCGCGACGGCGGAAGCGGTCTCGGCCTCAGCATCGCGCGCGGCATCGTGGAGGCGCACGGCGGCCGTATCTGGGTGCAGCCGACGCCCGGCTCGGGGGCCACCTTCGCCTTCACGCTCCCCGTCAACTGACCTTGTTGGGCGAATTTCGTTGACCGGGCGTCCTCGGGCGCACAGAATGCCGCGTGCGCTCTCGCGCAACGGTCGATTCGGCCGTCGTCGTGCAGCGGGCTGTGAAGGCGTGATCTTGTGACTAACACCACCGCGGATTCCGATGCCGCTGGTCCCAGCTCTACACGGCCGCGGTCCGCCCCGCCCATCGATAATCTTCTGAACGTTCTCGATGAGCCGGGCCGGGAATTCCTCTTGCGTGGCACGGAAAGCATCGTCTGCGGGCAGGGCGAGGTCGCGGTCGAGCAAGGTTCCTATGTCGATCGCCTGTTTGTCGTCGAAGACGGTCTCCTGCGTGTCGAGGTGCCGGATCGCCACGGCCTGCCCTTCGAGGTCGCCCGTTATCGCCGCGGCGATTACTTCGGCGAGATGTCGTTCCTGCGCGGCGATCGTGCCTCTGCCACAGTCCGCGCGATTACCGACGCCCGCCTCTCTACTATTCGGCACTCCACCCTCGGCGACCTGGCCGACCGCTATCCCGGGATCATGCGGGAACTTGCCGGGATCGTCGCTGGCCGCCTGAACGAGACCAATCTGCGCTTCCGCCAGCTCCGCCCTGGCCGCGCGATGGGCGTGGTCAGTGAGGGCGGCCCGTGGGGGCATGCTTGCCTGCTAAGAGTGGCCGCGTCCGCATCGCGGCACATGCTCCGCCCGATTTGCCTGGTCGACATGACCGGCCATCTGCTTGTGGCAGCGCCCACCTTTCCCAGCATCATGGAGATGCTCGCGGATTCGGGTTTGCTCCAGGTACACGACCGCTTCGCCATGGAAACCGACGGCCTGGCGGTGGTCGACGGGCGCGGCGGGGAAACCGAACTGCAAAAGTTCCTGCCGCTCCTCTCCGATCTCCAGGCCCGCTATCCGCTCGTCCTTGTCCACGGTGAGTCGGGATCGGCCCTCGACCTGCGGATGGTGGATGCCCTCGACGGGCCAATCCTCATCCATGCGGAGGGCGCGGACGACAGGTCCTGGGTGGAACTTGCCTCCCGGCCTGGCGCCCAGACAGTGCTGCTGCGCCAGGCGCCGGAACCTTGCCTGACCGCAGCCCTCGCCTCGCTTGGAGCCGAAACCGGGGAGCGGGTTGTCCGCGTCGTCCCGGGCGGGCGGTCAGCGCTGGAGGCCGATGTGCCCCTCCAGGCAGTCGCTGATGAGCCCCGCGCTTCGATCGACTGGGTGGCTCGTCATCTCCTCCGCAGGAAAGTCGGCCTCGCCCTCGGTGCGGGCGGCTCCAAGGGCTACGCCCACCTCGGCGTGGTCGACCGGCTCAGGCAGCTCGGCGTGCCCATCGACTTCATCGCGGGATCGAGCATCGGCTCGCCCATCGCCGCAGCCGTTGCCAACGGCATGCGCCTCGGCGAACTCAAGCGCCATTTGGACCACACGTTCGCGCGCGCCCTGCGCCCGACGCTGCCCATTCACTCATTCCTTAGCAGCCGTGTGCTCGCCGCCGAACTCACGAAGATCGCCCAGGGCAAGAAGATCGAAGAACTTGACACACCGCTCGCGATCGTCGCCGTCGACCTGTTCGCGCGCGAAGAAGTCGTGTTTCGGGAGGGCGATGTTGCGCGCGCCGTGGTCGCAAGCATGGCGATCCCAGGGATCTTTCCGCCGAGCCGCATCGACGGACGCCATCTCGTCGATGGCGGCTTACTTAACCCCGTGCCCAACGCCACGGTCGCCGCCATGGGAGCAGATGTCGTCATCGGCGTGAAGTTGACCAATCCCGTGTCTCCCCAGCGCGGGCAGCCGCGGCGCTTCGCTTTCCGAGCCCCTCCTATCGTGGATACCATCCAGGTCGCTTTCGAAGTGATGCAGTGGAAGATCACGAGCGAAACCGCCGCGCGCGCTGACATCACGATCGAGCCCGCCTTCGCCGGCACCACCGGCCTGCGCGAGTTCTCCCGCGCGGGCGAGTTCATCGATGCCGGGCGCGCTTCCGTCGATTCGGCCCGCGCTGCCATCCAGGACCTGCTGCCGTGGGCGAAATAGAAGCCACGCCCCGTCCGGGCGGGGGGCAGGCTCACAACACCTCCACGTTCCTGCGGCGCGTCCCCCTCCTTCACTCGCTCCAGTCCGCCGACCTCGATCGGCTCGCTGAACGCGTCATCAGGCGCGACGTCGACGCGGACACCGTCATCGTGCGACAGGGCGACCCCGGCGACGCGCTTTACATCGTCGTATCGGGCCAGGTGCGCGTCGTCTCGGATGTGCCCGCTGAACGGCTGTTGCTCGCCCACCTCGGCCCGGGTGAGTTCTTCGGCGAGATGTCACTGCTCACGGGAGACGCACGAAACGCAGCCGTCGTCGCGGATACTGCCAGCACGCTTCTCGTGCTTGAACGAGCAGCATTCCAGGATCTCCTTGCCCGGCGCCCCGACATTGTGACAGCAGTTGACGATGTCGCCGCGCGCAGACGCGAAAGCCCTGGCCGGCGATTCGAGAACGAGGCCTACTCGCTCGTTGCGCTAACCGCGGCCCACGAACGCATTACCATCGGTGGCGATACTGGCAACGATGTCGTGCTCGATGCGCCGGGGGTGGCGGCCCACCATGCCGTCCTCGCCTTTGAAGGTGGCAGCGTTGTCCTTCGCGCCACCGGGGCTGCCCCCGTCTACCTCAATCGGCGCCCTATCACCACAGCGGAGTCCATCGCCGACGGAGACGTGATCACCATCGGCTCGCGCCGCCTCTTTTTGCTCGATGGCGTGCTCAAGCTCTTCGAGCAATCCCGTGGAGTGCGTGTGGAAGCTCGGAGCTTGTATCGCGTCACACGGTCGGGGCAGACGATCCTCAACAACGTCAGCCTCGACATCTTCCCCGGCGAACTTGTGGCGGTTGTCGGTGAATCCGGTGCGGGCAAGACCACGCTCATGCACGCGCTCATGGGCTTCCATCCCGTGACCTCGGGCGAAATCCGTTATGACGGCGTCCCGCTCGCCGGCAACATGGAGTCCTTCCGCCGCATCCTCGCCTTCGTGCCGCAGCACGACATCGTTCACTCCGAGCTGACGGTCCGCGATTCGTTGAACTTCAGCGGCCGCCTCCGCCTCCCGGGTATCACGGCCGAGGAACTGGACGCGCGTGTCGATGAGCTGGCCGCCACTCTCCGCCTCTCTCACCGCGCCGATACCCTTGTTGGACAGCTCAGCGGCGGACAACGAAAACGCGTCAGCGTCGCCGCCGAGTTGTTGAGCGATCCCGGCATCATCTACCTCGATGAGCCCACCTCAGGGCTCGACCCCGGCCTCGATGAGCAGCTCATGATCCAACTGCGGGAACTCGCTGACGAGGGCCGAAGCGTTGTCCTCACAACTCACGCCACGCGCAACCTGCGCGTCTGTGACCGCGTCGTCATCATGCACGGCGGCTACCTCGCGTACGTTGGCACGCCCGCCGAGGCCCTCACGCACTTTGGTGTCGACGACTTCGCCGAGGTGTACGGGCGGCTTGAGGGGCAGACCGGCGCGGAGACCGCCGCCACCTTTGCCGCGTCGACGCGGGCGGCGCCCACGGCCAACACCGCGTCTACCGTCCCGACTGCCCCGATCCCTCGCCGGCCACGGGTATCGCCATTTCACCAGTTCGGCCAGCTCGTCCGCCGCGACGCCAAGGTGCTCATGCGCGACCGCGTCAACATGGCCCTTCGGCTCGGCGGCGCGCCGCTCCTCGCGCTGCTGCAGGTCACGACCTTCCACTCCAACGTTTTCGGCTTTGAGCGGTTCACCGGGGGCAACGCCCAACTCGGCCTCACGCTTCTCTACCTGTCCAGTGCTATTTGTCTGTTCCTCAGCGCCTTCACCTCGGCCAACGTGATCACGCGCGAGTCAAGCATCTATCAACGCGAGCGGCTTGTCGGCGTGTCGATTCTCGCCTACCTCGCCTCCAAGCTCGCAGTGCTCTCCGTGTTCGCGCTGGTGCAGGGATCGCTGTTCATCGCGGTAATTGCCTTCAAAGTTGAATTCCCCGGACCGAACTCCACGACCGTGCAGCTCATGGCAGCGCTGGCGCTCGTTTCGCTCGCGGGCATGACCATGGGCCTCTTCATCTCCGCAATCAGCCCCAATCCCGACCGCGCCGCCATCCTCGTGGTGCTCGCGCTCATCCCCCAGCTCATCTTCGCCGGCGCCACGGTCCCTCGTTCTGAGATGAGCCCTATATCAAAAGCGATCTCAGAGGTCACGATAACGAAGTGGGCCTTGGAATTGACGGCCGGCCTCGTCGATCTTGATTCTCGCTTCGATACCCAATCGATCCTGGTTCTTGCGGTCGGGGAAGGGACGGTCGTCGAACTAGAGGTCCCTGAACGGCCCTTCGAGAACGCCTTCACCGAACCGCTGCGGTGGCGTTGGACCGTCCTCGCCGGATTCAGCGTCATCTTCTCGGCCGCCACCTACGCCGCGCTCCGTTGGCGCCGGCCCTCTGGTTAGTTTCGAGCCACTAGAGTTAGCGAGCGGGACCCGCCCGCCATAGAATGCGGACATACTCAGGAGGTGGCTTCCATGCCCCAGAACGACTTCAATCTCGGCATCATCAAGGAGTTCCGAGAAAACGGCGGCGAGACCTTCGGCCCGTTCAAGGGCCGCCCGCTCCTGCTGCTTACGACCACGGGCGCGAAGTCCGGCGAAAAACGCACTACGCCACTCGTCTACAGCCGCGACGGCGAACGACTCGTGGTTATCGCCTCCATGGGTGGCGCGCCGAAGCATCCCGCGTGGTTCGTTAACCTTCGCGCGAACGCGAAGGTTAACGTCGAGCTGGGAACGGAGAGCTTCGCTGCGAGCACCTCCATGCCTGAGGGCGAAGAACGTGACCAGCTCTATGCCGCGCAGGCCGCCGAGATGCCCGCCTTCAACGAGTATCAGCAGAAGACGACGCGGCGCATTCCCGTCGTCGTCCTGGAACGCGATAGATAGCTTCGCATTTGCCTGTGATTCCGCTCGCCGGGGCTGGCTGCTGCCGGGCCTGTTGGCGGTTTCGTCGATTCGGAACGTTTCCGGCCGGTTACGTGTTGATGAAGACGATGTGCCGAACCGGGCAACGAAGGAATCCTTGCGTACTATCGGCGCGTGGTCGCTAACCCGCTGTCCCTTCTGCTTGAATCGCTCCATCGCCGCTTCGCCAGCCTTTCCGATGGGGAGGTTGCGACCTACATCCCGGAGCTCGGCCGCGCCGATCCCGCCCTCTTTGGTATCGCGCTCGCAACAGCGGACGGTCACCTCTACGCCGTCGGAGACGCGCGGGTCCCGTTCACCATCCAGTCTGTGTCGAAACCGTTCGTCTACGGCCTCGGTCTCGACGACCACGGCCAGCAATACGTGCTCGGCAAGGTAGGGGTGGAGCCCAGCGGAGAAGCGTTCAACGCGATCAGCCTGGAACCGATCACTGGCCGCCCCCGCAATCCGATGATCAACGCCGGCGCGATCGCCGCCGCGTCGCTCGTCACGGGCAGCGATTCGGCTCACCGCTGGGAACGTGTGCTCAAGATGCTCTCGGGTTACGCCGGGCGCACTCTCGATCTCGACGAGCCCGTCTTCCGTTCTGAGTTGGAGTCCGGCCATCGCAATCGCGCCATTGGTCACCTCCTTCGCAACGCCGACATTTTCGATGAAGACGTCGACGACGTATGCGGCCGCTATTTCCGCCAGTGTGCGGTGAGCGTCACCTGCGAGGACCTCGCCCTCATGGCCGCCACCCTCGCCAATGGTGGTCTCAACCCGCGCACGGGCGAACGTGCCATCCAGCCAGAGAACGTTGAGCGCGTGCTCTCAATCATGAGCACCTGCGGCATGTACGACGCCACCGGCTCGTGGGTCTATCGCGTCGGCATGCCCGCCAAAAGCGGTGTCGGGGGCGGCATCCTCGCTGTCCTTCCGGGTCAATTCGGCATCGGCGTCTTTTCACCGGCCCTGGATCCCGCAGGCAACAGCGTCCGCGGGGTCGCCGTCTGCGAGGCGCTCTCGCGTGATTTCGGGCTCCATGTCCTCAGACCGCCGGTGAGTCCGAGTTCCGCCGTCCGTGGCGCCTTCCGGCTCGCTGATGTGCCGTCGAAACGGCGCCGCACCCCGGCCGAAGCCCTGCGTCTCGACGCGCTGGCACGCGACATCATCGTAGTCCAGCTCCAGGGCCCGCTTGTCTTCAGTACCGCCGAAGCTTCCATTCGGCGGACGTTGGATCTGTCCGCCAGCGGCGGCATGGTCGTCTTCGATGTAAAACGCACGACCGCCATCGATCCGGCCGTCTGCCGCCTTTTTGGCGTGCTCGCTCGCGAGATTGCGGCCAGTGGCGGAGGCATAGCCTTCGCCCCATTGCCTCCCGGTGACGAGCGTGCGGAACTCATCGCCGAGGCCGCGGGCGCGAACGCCGAAGCTGCTATCCGCTTCTTCCCGGCTCTCGATGCCGCCCTCGAATGGTGCGAAGACCGTGCCCTTGGGCGCGAAGGCATCGTCCCTGACATCCAGCGCGAAATGGACCTCGGAGAGCATCCGTTGCTCGCGTCCCTCAACCCCGCTCAGCTCGCGGCGCTCGGAGACATCGCTGCCCGGCAGGTGTTCGGTCGCGGCGAGCGCATCATCGCCCGCGATGGCCCGCCCGGCAGCCTGTACCTCCTCTGCGCGGGGCTCGTCGATGTGTCGGTCACTGCCCCGGGCGGGATACCCCACAGGCTTGCCTCGCAAGCCCCAGGCACCAGCTTTGGCGAACTCGCGCTGCTCGATGAAGGCGCGCGATCGGCGGATGTTGATGCCGCAACGCCTGTGGTCTGTTATGTCATTTCGGTCAGTGAGCTGCTTTCCGTTGAGATGCGCGCGCCCGGTCTTCGCCTCCAGATAATCGCCAGCCTCGCCCGGGACCTCTCCGACTGCTTGCGCCGCGCCAACCGGGAAATCGAGGCGCTCGCGATGTAGCGCCTCCGCTCCATTCCGCGTGCCTACACGGGCTGCGGCGTCCCGGGGCGCTCTCCCACGGCCACGCCCATCTGCTCCGCAAGCGCTTCGACAGCCGCCCAGAGATCCCTGCCGCGGGCCGCATTGCCCCGCTGCAGGTGGTGCGTGCTCCAGGCTCGAAGTGTGTGCAACCGTTCGGCCTCAAGGTCGGCCCCTTGTGCCACGCGCTCGCTCTGTTCGAAGCAATTATCAGCCTCACAAAACGACTTATCGTCACCATCATCGTGCACAGCCACCGCCCTTCCGAGGTGCGATGCGAGCGTCCCCAGCGTGCGCCATGCCGCCGCGATGAACTGCGCCGCGGATTCCGCCTCGGCCGACGCGAGCGCGCGACGCGCGACGATTTCGGCCTCCTGGATCTTTCCCTGCCGCAGGCACGACTCAGCCAGGAAGCTCAAGGTATCCCCAACATCCGCGCGTCCGGCCGTCTCGGCCATGAGGAGCGACAGTCTCAGGTTTTGCTCTGCTGCCGCGTTGTCTCCGAGGCCCAGGTGCGCAGCCCCGACGTTATTGAGAAGGAGAATCTCCATATTCCGGTTTCCCGTATCCTGCGCGGTTACCAGCGCTTCCTCGTAGCGGCGCAAGGCCCCCCGGGCATCCCCTCGCTCCTCCGCGATCCAGCCGAGGTTGTTCAACAGGTCCATCTCCTGGGTGCGGTCGCCCAGCCGTTGGCACGCCGCCAGCGCCTCGGCGAAACGTTCCTCCGCAGAGCCGAACTCTCCCCGCAAGGCATGGCCCGCCCCGAGCAAGTTCAGGCTGCGGACTTCGCCGTGGCGGATGCCCGCAGCGACAGCAATGGCCAGCATCTCCCTGGCGATCGTCAACGCAACGTCCACCTGGCCCAGGTTCAAGTGGCTGCGTACCTTAAGCGCCATCGCCGCCAACTGCTCGGACGGTTCGTTCGCCAGCTTCGCGGCGGCCTCGGCCGCCCCGGCAGCTTCGACAGCGACAGCATGGCCGCCTTGCCGTGAGTGGACCGTCGCGATGCCCGTCCAGGCGCGGGCCGTGGCGAGATCATCCCGCTGCTCACCGGCCATCTCTAGCAGCTGCTGGAAGACGCCAAGCGCCTCTTCGAACCGAGCCTGGATCTCGAAGAGCTGGCCAAGATGCCCGAGCGCCTCCAGCATCTGCGGCCGCTGGCTCGCCTCCTCGGTCGCCCACAGGTCCAGGGCGCGCATATAGAGCCGGATCGCCTGCTCTGGCGCGTACGCGTCCTTCGCTTGCTTCGCGCTCGTCGCGAACCAGTCTCCCGCGTCCGTCCGCTCCTCTGCCAGCTCGAAATGCTCGGCGATCTGCGTCGCATGCTCGCCCGCGCGATCGCCGTGCAGTTCCACTATCAGGCGTGCAACCTGCCCGTGGTACCCCCGCCGCTCCCGGCGGAGGATCGTCTCGTAGGTCACGTCGTGCAAGATGGCGCTCTTAAAGATGAACTCTCGTCCGTCCGTTGCGCTGGTGTCTTCGCTCCGAAAGATGATCTCCTTATTCGCCAGCGAACTCAGGTAGGCGCTGACGGAATCCGCATCCAGCTGCCTCCCTGACACGAGATGGCGAAGCATCTCCACGACTCCCTCCGAAAATCGACGGCCCACGACCGCGGCCCGCTGTAGCGTCACGCGCTCCTCCAGCGGCAGACCGTCGAGGCGTGCCTGCAGCACCCCGGTGAGCGTCTCTGGCACCCCGCTTTCGTTGATTCCGCCGGGCGCGATCTCCCACTCCTCCTCTCCAGGGATGATCGTGCCGTCGTCGATGAACATCTTGATCAGCTCTTCCACGAAGAACGCGTTCCCCTCGGCCCTGAGCACGATCAGCTCCACAAGTCGATCGGGCACCAGCGGCGCCTTCCTCAGGATCGCTTTGACAAGGCTCGCGGTCTCTTCCGTGGCGAGCCGCGCCAGGGCGATCCGAGTGTTGTGGGCCGGGTCGGGCCATGCGATACGGCGCTTCGAGAACCCGGGGCGAACGGCCGCCACTACCGCCAGCGGACAGTTCCCCACTGCAGCGACGATAGCTTCGAGCAGTTCAAGCGACGGCTCATCGGCCCAATGGGCATCTTCGAGCAGTACCAGCCCGGAGTCCTCGTTCACCGAGGCGGTCAAGAATTGGGCCGCGTAATGAGTGCCCACCTCCCGGAGCTGGCGGGGATCTGCCATCAGCCCCTCAAGGAGCGGACTGTCCGAGAAGTCGAACCCCACAAGATGGCCAACAACATGGGCCTTCGCCTCTCCTTCCTCCCCGAGGAACTCGGCGAAGCCTTGCTCCATTTTCCGCCGCACCTCTCTTGCCGAGTCCGCCTCCAGGATGTTGAACCGCCAACTAAGAATGTCCCGCATCAACGAGAAAGCGGCGTTCCGGTTCTGTTGCAGCGCGCGCCCTTTGAAAAGCCGGGTGCGCTTCGGACGCAGCTCGATCCAGTTGTGCAGTTCATAGAGCAGGCGCGACTTGCCCATGCCTGCTTCCGAAAGGAGCGTTACCATCTGTGGTTTGCGAGTGACCTCGGCGCGCTCAAGTGCCTCCCGCAGTAACGCGAACTCGGCATCCCGGCCAACGGTCGGCGTCTCAACGCCCTCAACGCCACGCGTTGCCATTCGGAATGAGTGAGGCTTCGACCCCGTCACCACGTAGACACGGACCGGGTCCCGCTTCCCCTTGACCATGATCGGTTCCTGCGGCTCCACCTCAAACACGCCGCGCGCATGCCGGTACGTATCGTGCGAGATCAGGATGCCGCCAACGGGGGCCGCGTGCTCCAGCCGGCTCGCCAGGTTCACGGCGTCGCCCATGGCCGTGAATTCGCCCGTCGTCCCCACGGTCCCCAGGACCATGTGGCCCGTGTTCACCCCAATCCGCATGCGCAGCACCGTCGCGCTCTTTGCTTGCCGTTCCGCGAACCGGGTAAGTTCCGCCTGCATCAGGAGCGCTGCTTTCACCGCCCGCTCGGGATCGTCTTCACGCCCCACGGGCGTCCCGAAGATCGCCATGACCGCGTCGCCCATATGCTTATCGATGTGGCCGCCATGGCTGGTAATGGCGGCGTCAAGCCGCACCCAGAGCGCGTTGAAGGTCGCCGCCACGTCTTCCGCATCCATCGTCTCGGACATCGCGGTGAAACCGGACACGTCGGCGAACAGGATCGTTGCCAGCTTCCGCTGCTGGTCTTGCGCGACCGCCGGTGGGGCCGGTGCGGGGGCCGCCAAAGCCGCGATCTTCTCCCGCAGCGGCGCCGTCGCCATCTCCACGACGGCATCGCCAAGCAGCGTGCGCTGTGCCTCCAGCGCCGCGATCGCCTGCTCCAGTTGCGCCTTATCGTCCAACGAGGCCACCTCCCGGCCCACAAGCGGCCCGTTTCGAGCGCCCGACTGTGGCCGTTCTCACAGAGTTCTTACGAATTTGACCTCTCCGGGCTGTTACTCGAATGCAACTCGGGACATACTACCGCATCGGACTTACAGACTATCAGTCGTTATCGAACAATCGCGCGAATGTTCAAGGTGAAAACCTGATCCGCCGCGAGACACTGTTTCCCTCCCTCCGTTGCCGTCGGGGCGACACGAAAGTGAGTTATTCAGATGTTCAAGAAGTTCTCGGTCCTCGCCGCCATCCTGCTCATCGCGAGCATTCCCCTGGCCGCGCACGGTGGCCGCCTCTCCTACAAGGGCCTGTCGTTCGAGTACGGTTCCATCACCGCTAACGCCACTCTCACCGGAATCGGCGGGGACGACGTCATCGTCACCTTGAGCGCGTCCGGGATTCCGGTCGTCACGTGCTCCAACAAAGGGGCGAATGAAGCGCCCGGCCGCAACCCTTCTCGCGTGGGCGCCTCGGGAGGCGACCTCATCGGCGAGTTCGACATTTCGCGAAATGGCACGGCCCCATTCAGCGCGACGGCCGAGGAACCTCTGACGTTCGCGCTCGCCGTGGACGGCGGTTGCCCCAACAACAACTGGACTGCTTACATCGATTTCGTCCTCTGGGACACCGCCAACATCTCGGTTAGGGACCTGGCGGGTAATGTCCTGCGTAGCCAGGACTATACCTGCGTGACCACCCGCGTAATGCCCCCTACCGATCCGGAGACCGGGACGATCACCTGCATCGAGGTTCGCTAGCTCGGAAAGGCGTAGCATCCAGGCTCAAGTGGCCGCCCGCCAGACTCCCTGGCGGGCGGTTCGTGTGTGGTTCGCCCAATTCAGCGTGGCGTGCGACCCCTATCCATCGTCATCCCCAGCGGCAGCAGCCCCACGCTCGCGCCGCCCGCGATGTAATCACCAGGCCCCCACTGCTGCCAGTTGCCGTTGGATTGCTGCTCCCAGGCTGTGTACCCTCGCAGGTCTCGCACGCGTAACCCTCCCGGCAACACTGTCGCAATGTTCCATAAGCGGGCATTGAGGCCGGTCGACCGTACGCCCGACTCCGCGATCCGCAGATCATCTCCGGAAGTGCCGTCGTATTCCGTCCCGAAGCTCGTCGCCCAGTACCAGCCGTATTGCGAACCGGGCGCATGGTAACGGGAGACGCCGACCTGCACGTAGATGCGTTCGAGCATGTTCGCGTCATGCCCGGGCGACATTTTCCAGGCATCGAAGGCCGCACGGCCGGAGGTCCAGTTGGTGCCGGCAGCGAGGTTCTCGCCGGTCGGATACAAGTAGCCGCAGGCGCGGGTGCGGTCTTCGGGGCTCTGCCCGGACAGGTTCGTGTGCCCGAAGTAGTTCTGCGTGCCCATGTCGTACGTCTGCCAGCTCGCCGCCCGCGTTAGGTTCGTGGAGATGCTCAAGGGCTGCAACCCGTTGCTCGACCGGTACTCGTTCAGCAGGAGGTAGAAGGCCACTTCCTCTGGGTCGAGCTCAAGCGCCAGCGACCAGCAGTTGCCGTCCGCCTGGCTCGTCGCTGGCGGCAGCGTCGCGACGGTCAAAACCATCCCCAGCAGGATGGCCACCCCCCCACAAAACCGCGCCGCAACAACCACAGACGTTCCTCCGTGCCCCATCTCTGGTTAGTTCGGCACGGGACGCCGCTACGAAACCCCGGATTCTGCGACCGGAATGTAAAACGTCGATAAAATGATCCCTAACTTGCTCGGAAAAAATCTTTACCCCCGATCCGTGAAAAGCCGCCAACGCGCGTGAATCGGTTAACGCGCAGCCGACGGTCGCGAGTCACCGGACGAATGGGCCAACCAACGCCAGAAGGGCACTCAAGACCAGCACGGCCAGCACCACCAGCCGGAAACGCGCCTCGTCGAGGCGGTGGAACAGCAGGTGTCCGAGGATGAACCCGCAGACGAGGAAGGGCACGGCAATCAGCGAAAGCACCCCGACTTCCGGCTGGAACTGCCCCCCTGCAACGAAGAGCGCCACCGCCACCAGGCCCGAGGCGAGGAAGTAGGCGGTCAGCGTCGCACGGAACGTCCCTCGTTCGAAGCCACGGCCCTGGAGGTAGATCACCACCGGCGGACCGGACATCGAGGTGCTTGTGTTGAGCACGCCGCTCACAAAGCCCACACCGATGTCCGCCGCGCGTCCCGGCATCTCCAGGCGCCAGCCCTTCCAGATGAGCACCGTCGAGGCGAGGACGGTCACAGCGATGATCACCTGGAGCGCATCCCTCGGGACGAAGACGAGCACGAGCAGCCCGATCGGCATGCCCACCGCCGCCGCCGCGAACAGCGTCCCGCCCAGCCGCCAGTCGACGTGGCCGTGTACCCGTTGCAACGTAATCGCGTTCACCACGATGCCGAGGGCATTGGCCGCGACGACGGCATCCCGCGGCCCCAGGATGAGCGTCAGTGGGGGCACGATCAGCAACGAGAATCCGAACCCGCTCAACGACTGCGTAAACGCCGCCGCAGCCGCGAGCAGGCACACCGCTACAACGGTCGCGACATCCATCCCCCACCCCCGACCCATCTTCCGAAGGGAGAAGGGAGAGCGGCGACACTCAGGAAGCCCGGCACCGCTAGTCGACGATCGCGGAGTAGATGATGTTCTTTAGTTGGCCGCGGAAGTTGAATGTGGCCGAGGGCATGAGCTGGGTCATGAAGATCGCCACGAGGTCCTCGATTGGGTCAACCCAGAAGATGGTCGAG
>JBKKBS010000538.1:0-3826 GCA_046713815.1 Tepidiformaceae bacterium | reverse complement strand
GCGTCGCGTGGACGCCACGATCGAGACCGTGGGCCTCGCGGGGGCGGAGAGGCATCGTTTCCAACATTACTCCGTGGGCATGAAGCAGCGCCTCGGTATCGCGTCGGTTCTGCTCCGCGATCCGCGGCTCATCATCCTGGACGAGCCGACGAGCGGACTCGACCCCGAAGGGCAGCGCGACGTGGACGCGTTGCTTCGCCGGTTGGCGGACGAGGGACGCACGGTGTTCCTCTCCAGTCATCTCATGGGGGAGGTGGAGCAGGTCTGCGACCGGGTTGTGATTATGCGCGCGGGAGCGAAGCTCTTCGAAGGAGACGTGCGCGAGATCGTGCGGGGCAGCGGCCGCATCGCCATACGCGTGCCCGACTCCGCCGCCGCCGTGCGCGTGTTGAGCGCGCAGCGCTGGATCCGAAGCGTTGTGCGCGAAGCCGAGTACCTCCTGATCGACGCGCCTGTCGAACGCGCGGGGGATGTGACAGAGGCGCTCAGCAACGCGGGCATCCATCTCAGCGAGATGCGGTCCCGCGAGCACTCCATGGAGTCGGTGTACCACGAAGTCATGGCCCGGGACCTGGCGGCATGAGCGGCATCATCGCGGCCGAGTGGCTGAAGATCCGGCGGAGACCGATGACGTGGATCCTGCTGGCGCTCGTGCCGTTGGTCGTCGCCGTCCTGTATGTGTTGTTGTTCGTGGGAGCAGCGTCCGCGGAGAACGCGGGGGATGCGGCGGAATGGCAGGCGCGCCTCTCGCTGGAAAACCTGGTGACGTTCGGGGACGCGATGGTCTACCGCCTGGTGGCCCTCTTTTGCGTGATTCTCGCGGGATCGATGACCGCGAATGAGTTCGGCTGGCGCACTATCCTCACGTTCGCAACCTGGAGCGGGGATCGGCGGCTGCTGCTGGCGGGAAAGCTGGCGGCGACAGGAATCGTGGCGGCAGGGTTCGTGGTGACCGCGTGGAGCGTGGTGATCGCCAGCGTCGTCGCCGGGAACCTGGCGCGAGGGACATTCGAAGGTGGTGATATTGGCCCGCTGTTCGCGGTCGAGTTGATGCGCGGCATGGTGGTGACCTGGGCAGCGGCAATGCTGTATGCCGTCGTGGCCATGGCGCTGGCGGTATGGACGCGGAGTGCGGCGGGGGCGATCGCGATACCGGTAGGAGTCTTGCTGCTAGAACCGCTGGGCGCGGCGGCGTTAATCGCCATGGGAGGGATCGCGGAGACGGCGGCCAACTTCACGTTGAGCTACAACATCGATGCCCTGCTTGCGGCGAACGGGCGGATCGCGGGCGTGGAAGAGGACCTTAGCGGATACCCGTCTGCGTGGCGTGGGGGGCTGTTCTTGTTGATGTTCGGGGGCGTGACGATGTGGTTGGCTGTGCGGTCATTGGGGCGGCGGGACCTGCGCGAGTAGCGGGGCGACACATGGTCGGTTCCGCCTTGGCCGGGATCCATGCAATAGCGATACGTAGTGGCCGGGTTTGGTACGGTGGTAGCAGCGCCTCGCGGTGGTGGTGTGGCACCAACCGCTCCCTAACGGCGCGGCATTGATCGCGCGGCGCGGAAACAACATGCTGTACGCAGAGAACCTTGCTAAATCGTTCGGGGCCGTCGATGTTCTCGAAAACGTGTCGTTCATCATCGGCGATGGCGAACGCGTGGGACTTGTGGGCCCCAACGGGGGCGGCAAATCGACCATCCTGAAGATGGTAGCGGGCGATTACGCGCCGGACAGCGGCGCGGCGGGACACCGTGGCGGCACGCTTGGCTACCTTCGCCAGGAGGCGGGCCTCGAGAGCGATAACACCCTCCTCGAAGAACTCTGGCTCTCGTACCCCGATGCGCGCGCGATTGAACTGGAACTCGAAGGCATCGCGGGCAAAATCGAACGCGGCGAAGGCGACCTCGATGCGTTGATCGAGGAGCAGGCCCAGCTCTTCGAACGCTTCGAGCAGATGGACGGCTACCGCATCGAGGCACGCATCGGGCGCGTGCTCGACGGGCTGGGCTTCGACCTGCCGGACGACAAGGAGAGGCCGTGCGGGGCGTTCAGCGGTGGCTGGCAGATGCGCATCGCGCTCGCGAAAGCGCTCGTCCGGCGGCCCGACAACCTGCTCCTGGACGAGCCCACGAACCACCTGGACGCGAAGACGCGCACCTGGCTGGCGGAGGAGCTGCAGGAGTACCCTGGCACGCTCCTGATTGTGACGCATGAGGGGGACTTCCTCGACCGCGTCATCACGCGCATCCTCGACCTCCGCGAAAAGGGCATCGAGAGCTATTTCGGCAGCTACACCGACTACCAGCGTCAGAAGGCGGAGAAGCTACAGGCGCAGGACCGCGCCTCTGCCCGGCAGGGGCGGGAGATCGAGCGCCAGGAGCGCTTCATCGAACGATTCAGGGCGAAGCCGAGCAAGGCCAGCGCCGCTCAGAGCAGGGAAAAGATGCTGGCGCGCATCGAGCGCATCGAGAAGACGCACAAGGACGCCGAGGTGCACTTCGAGCTGAACGCGCATGGCCGCACGGAGCGGGATGTACTCATGTTGCGCGAGATCAGCCACGCCTACGGCGACGACCAGTTGGTCCTCGTCGATGTGAACCTGCATGTGGAGCGGGGCCAGAAGGTGGTCTTCATCGGACCCAACGGGAGCGGGAAGTCGACCCTCCTACGCATCGCCGCAGGGCAAGTGCGCCCGACGGAAG
The DNA here is from genome assembly GCA_046713815.1 of Tepidiformaceae bacterium. GTDB lineage: Bacteria > Chloroflexota > Dehalococcoidia > Tepidiformales > Tepidiformaceae > JBBDMZ01. The sequence goes on along the minus strand of JBKKBS010000538.1, from coordinate 1,124 downwards.
GCAGCGTCGAGTGGGCGGAACGCGCGCGCCCGGGGTACTACGACCAGCACCAGGACGAAGCACTCGACCCCGAGCGGACGGTCCTGGAAGAGGTGCGTACGGTGGCGGCGAACGAACCAGACGTGAAGCTGCGCTCCATCCTCGGGCAGTTCCTGTTCTCCGGGGACGACGTGTTCAAGCCAGTACGCGTGCTGTCGGGCGGGGAGCGGAGCCGGGTGGCGCTGGCGAAATTCCTGATCCAGCCGACGAACGTGCTCTTGTTGGACGAGCCGACGAACCACCTGGACCGCACGACGCGGCGCAAGCTCATCGACGCCCTGGAGAAATACCAGGGGACGGTCATCTGCGCGAGCCACGACCCGGCGATCGTCGCGGGCGTGGCGACGCACGTTTACGAGGTCGCGGGCGGCGGCTGCCGAGAGCTGCTGGATCAGCGGCGGGATTAACGCGTCTGAGGGCTGGCAGCTGCCAGCCCCTACTCTTGAGGCCGCGCGGGCGGTGGCGCGATCGAGCAGATTCGAAGGATCGCCCTGTCAGGAGATGTCAGTGTGACGATGGTTTGCGGCGCCAGCGCGTCCAGTCGAACGGCTCAATCCCTGTCTCGGTGAGCTGCCAGATCGTGGCTTCCGCTTTGCCGCCGCTGATTTCGAGGAAGCCGAGCGTGCCGAGCTGCGTCTCCAGGTTATGCGGATAAGTGGGAGAGCCGGGGTTCACGCAAAGCGTGGCGCCCACGGTGTCGATCGCCTCGACGTGCGTGTCGCCATAGATGAGGACATCCAGGTCTGTCCGGCCGAAGTAGCGTTGCATGGCTCGTTCGACCGTGAGGTGGGGCGGATATTCGGGCATGGGGATGTCGTGCGTCATGCCGATGCGGAGCCCGTCGAACTCGAGCAGCCAGGCCTCCCGCAGGCGAGTGTCGTCGGGCTGAATGGGGCGGCCACCGGAGCCATCGTCGCCGTTACCGCGCGCGGCGTAGGTGGGCGCGACATCGGAGAGTTGGTCGATTACGACGAGGTCATGGATGTCACCGGCGTGGAGGATGGCGTCGACCCCGCGAAACACGTCGAACACCTGTGGCCACAGCTCGAAGCGTGCTTCCGGGATGTGGGTGTCCGAGATGAGGC
>JBKKBS010000537.1:0-8218 GCA_046713815.1 Tepidiformaceae bacterium | reverse complement strand
AGATTGTACTGACGAGCGGCGGGTTGTGGCGCCGGGAGGATGGGCCAGAACATCGGAGACGATAGGTGGTGCCGGTTCAGGGTGTCGGCAAGGGCCGTCACGACGTCGATGTCCTCCATGCTTGCCTGGTGGACATCGATGCCGCCGCCATCGGCGCCGGGCACGGGATTGGCGGTCGGGCGGACCGCCGCGGTAAGGTGACGGCCGAAGCCGAGCGATACCCACGCTTCCTGCACTTCGGGATCGGGGACGATGTGGACACGGTGTCGAAAGAGCCCGCGGGCGAGGAATTGTCCGGCGAGGGCCGCGTACATGGCGCGGTAGACATCGGTCACGTCTTCCCCCGCGGCGACAGCGTGGTTCTCGACACCGATGTCGGCCGCCTGCGGGGGAATGTACTGCGAGGCGAAGTGGTCGGGTGGGAGGAGCATCTCTTCGCCAAACATGAACCCCACAAGTTCGCGTCGCGTTCCGCGACGACACGTATGAGCCTCGCGTTCGCCGCTGCCTTCCCCAGGAGTGCGGCCGCCCCGGGCGGCGACGCGAGTGCCTCGGCGAGCGCCGGTAGCCGCTCGCGGTCGCGTGCATGCCGCGTGGCGAAGAGTGCCGCGCACCCATCCAAATCCCGCTGTTCGAATTGACGCACAAGTACGCGTGCCATGAAGAGGCCCTCGGCAGGAAGTACCCCAATGCTATCCGCGCAGGCGCCAACCATGATAGTGCCACTCTCCACGGCGGCGACGCGACCGCCCTCGGCCCGGCAGATCAACCCGCGCGGCTTTCCCAGGCGAAACGGCGCCGCCCGTGGTGGCTCAGTCGCCGTTCGGTGGCGTCGGGAGCAACGTGGGCGGGCGCGTTGGCGACGCGGCAGGGTTGCCGTTCCCGTTTCCGGGCGTCGGCGTGGCCTGGCCGGGGAGCGTGGGGCCACCAGATTTTCGCACGTTGATGCTCACCGAGATGCTCAAGGGCGTCGTCGAGTCGTCTACCACGAGGCGCACGGTGTAGACACCGTTCTCGACGGCATTGATGTCGATGATGCCGAGCTGGCCGTCCTGGTTGCCGCTGCCTGAGCCAATCGTCACCCAGTCGCTCGGGCTCGCGCCCTTCCCGATCTCGAGCTTCCAGGGCCGCGCCGTGGGAAGACTGACGCTCCCTGCGACATTGGTCGTGCTGGTGATCGTCTTGCCGTTTGCGATGTTCGTGATCTGCAGGGGGCTCTGTCCCGTGCTCTTTTCAGTGGGCGCGATGGGGATGCCATAGGAGCGCGCGTGCCCAATCGCCAGGTCGGTCTTGAATGCCGGCAGCTTCACGAACTTACGCATCGCCCGGAACTGCGCGGGCGTGTTCTCACTCGCGAGGAAGCCGTTGCGCGTGTCGACCTCCCGCTCCTCGCATTCCGACACGTACTTCACGTCCGTGCGCACCCAGCCGCTCACCTTCTGGTCGCACCCGCCCCTGAGCCCCGGCTGGCGGTCGGTGGCCACGGACTCGACATCGCGCTTCGCCACGTTCTTTGGCTGAAGCGCGGCGAAGCCCTCGTACTCGGCCGGGATCAGCCCCTTCGCCTTCATCAGTGAGTGATACGTGCCCATCCAGGTCTTGAACATGCGCACCGTCGCGTTGGCGGCGGCAAAGCGGCGATCGTTCACGAGTTCGTTCGTTGCGTTGCCCACCCAAATAGCGTTGCCGGCGTAACGCGAGTAGCCGGTCATCCACGTCTCAAGGGTGTCGTTGGCGCTCTTTGGGCCTTGCTGCGTGCCCGTCTTGATACCCGTGGGGATTTTCTGGCCGTCGAGGTCGAACGAGTCGAGCGAGAGGTCGTTGTTGCTGCCGCCGCAGCTCCAGATGATGTAACGCGCCGTGCAGTCGCTCATGATGCTGTGCAGCAGCCAGACCGAGCCGGGATTCACCACTTCTTTCCGTTCGAGCTGGTCCTCGGTCATCTTCCAGACGCTGTTGCCGTCCTTGTCTTTCACTTCCAGGATGACGACCGGGTCGAGTTCGCGCGTCCCTTCGAGGCGGAGGTGTCCGCGTTCGAAGGCGAGCTTCTGCTCGTTGGCCAAGTCCCAATCAACGCCTTCGTGGGTGAAGGTCCCCTTGAGATCCTTCAGCTCGACATACTCCGCATAGTGCTTGACTCCGACCATCACGCCCATGTTGGCGAAGACGGTATCCATGTAGGCCATGTCGATCGCCTTGATGTTGGCGCCGCCCGTGGCGATAGAAGCACCGTAAATGACATCGTCGTGTGCGACAAAGGTTGGGTCGAAGCGCTGCTCGAGCGTGGTGATGCCGAGCTTCTTCGCCATCTCTATGACCTCGTCCGGTCCCGCTTCCGCAGCCGCGCGGAAGGCGCCCACGTTCTGCGAACCGCCAAGCGCTGCCCGCCCCGAAATCATCCCCTCGGATGACCGGCCGTCGTTCCGCGGGTTCGTAATCTCCGTGGCCTCGACCTTGAGCGGGCTCGTGTCCCAGAGACTGCTGTAAGGGTGCTTCTTCTCCCCGTCGAACCAGGTGAGATAGACCGCCGGCTTGAACGAAGACCCAGGCTGGTTGACTTCGTTGAGCTGATCGATTTTGCCCGCCACTCTCGGGTCGGAAACATAGGTCGGGTCGATGTTCGGCGCATAGACGATTAGCTCGCCATTGCGCGGATCGATGGTGACGATGGCTGCGTTGTAGCATTCGCAGCCTGCCTCCTTTCCCGCGGCAACGAATTCGTTCGCCACGCGGCTCGCCTCCAGGGAAATCCCATAATCGAGCGTGGTCGTGACCTTCCAGCCAGCCGCGTGCACCCATTGCGTGCAGTCGGTCGCGTCCTCGTCGATCGGGAGCACGCCAGCCTCGCACATTCGCACCAACCGCGGCTCGACCTGGTTATCGACGAACGCCTCCGCCTTCAACGGGTTGGAGGCGAGGAACACCGTCAGCGGATCCGCCTTCGCCGCCTCAACGTCGGCGCGCGAGGCGCGCCCGTGGGTCACCATCAGGTCAAGCACATCTTCCTGGCGCGATTTCGCCGCGCCGCCAACGGTGCAGCGCCCCAGTTCGTCGAGGACGTACTGTCCGTCCTCGCTCTTGATGCAGTTCAGCCGCGGGTGATAGTCCGTCGGGAACTGGGGGATACCCGCGAGGAGCGCGGCCTGGGCCAGGGTCAAGTCCTTGGCCCCGACGTGAAAATAGCCCTCGGCTGCGGACTGTACGCCGATGTAGCGGTCGGCGTAGGAGATCTGATTGAGGTAAAGCTCGAGAATCTTTTCCTTTGTGTAGTCCTGCTCGAGTTCCAGAGCGAAGGCGATCTCCTTGAGCTTACGCCGCACCGTACGTTCCGCCACGCAGTCCTTCGCCTCGTCGCCAATGCTGGGGCAGATGTACACGTTCTTGATCAATTGCTGAGTGATCGACGAGCCCCCTGTGCCCTCCCCCGAATCCCGCTTCGTTACGTACTCAACACCCGCCCGCGCGATACCCGTGACGTTGATACCCGGGTGGTCCCAGAACGAGTTGTCCTCCGTCGACACGGTCGCGTTAACCATGTGTTCGGAAATATTTTCGAGCGGGATCGGCTCCAGGAGCTGAGCATCAGGATTGGTGAGTGCGCCCAGCAGTTCGCCGTTGCGGTCGTAGATCTCGGTCAGGCCGATGTTCGTCTGGCGCAGCTTCTCTTCGATGGGGACGTAGTCATCGGCGTACACCTGGTACGTCACAAAGACGGCCCCGACGCCCGCGACCGCCGCGATGGAGCCGAGCGCCGCCATGCCAATCACCGCGATGAGCCACCAGGGCAGGCCGCTCTTGCGTTTCGTGCGCCGCGCATGCAGCAGGCGGCGCTTCTGCAGGTTATTCATACGAACTCGCGTCCGAGCGTAACAAAGCTGCCCCAACGGGCCACGCGGCGGTAAAGCGCGTCCTCCTGTAACCTTTCGGCATGTCTCTCACTCCCGACGACGTGCTCCATATCGCACGCTTGGCCCGCATCCAGCTCTCGCAAGACGATGTTCCGCGCTTTGCCTCACAGCTTTCCGGCATTCTCGACCACTTCGCTGCGCTCGCCGCCGTCGACACAGGGGACCTGGAGCCGACGGCCCATCCTCTCCCCCTTTCCAACGTCATGCGCGCCGATGAAGTTGCACCCTCCTTAACGCGAGCTGAAGCCATGGCAAATGCGCCGGAACAGGAAGACGGGTACTTCCGTGTGCGGGCGGTGCTGGAGTGAGCGATCTCTGGAAGCTCACCGGCCACGAAGCGCACGAGAAGCTGCGGGCGAAAGAGTTCACCGCCGTCGCGCTCACGCAGTCGGTGTTGGAACGCATCGACGCCGTCGAACCGAGCGTGCGCGCGTACATCACGCTCACCGCTGACCTTGCGTTGACGCAGGCGCGCGAGGCGGACGAGCAGTACGAGGCGGGCTTGGCAACGCCGCTGACAGGCATCCCCGTCGCGGTCAAGGACCTGATCGTCACCGGCGGGGTGCGCACGACGGCGGGCTCGAAGATCCTCGAGAACTTTGTGCCACCCTACGACAGCCACGTCTACGAGCAGGTCCGCCGGGCCGGCGCCGTGATGGTGGGCAAGGCGAACATGGACGAATTCGCCATGGGGTCGAGCACGGAGCACTCCGCCTTCGGCGCGACGCACAACCCCTGGCGGCACGGGCTTGTGCCCGGCGGCTCCTCGGGCGGGAGCGCCGCGGCGGTGGCCGCAGGCGAAGCGCTCATCTCCCTGGGCAGCGACACGGGAGGTTCGATCCGCCAACCGGCGTCGCTTTGTGGTGTGGTTGGGCTAGACCCGACCTATGGGCGCGTGTCGCGCTACGGGATCGTCGCCTTTGGCTCGTCGCTCGACCAGGTGGGACCAATCGGGCGCGACGTGGAGGACGTGGCCACCATGCTGACCTGTATCGCCGGTCACGACCCGCGCGACTCCACCAGCAATCCCGAGCCGATGCCCGACTTCCGCCACTACCTCGGCCGCGACATCAAAGGGTTGCGCATTGGTGTCCCGCGCGAGTACTTCATCGAGGGCATGGAGCCCGGCGTGAAGGAGCGCGTGCACGAGGCTTTAGCGCTCTTGGAAGACCTCGGTTGCGAAGTCGACCTCGACCTCTCACTGCCATCGACCGAGCACGCCCTGGCGGTGTACTACATCATCGCTCCGAGCGAGGCATCGGCGAACCTCGCGCGCTACGACGGCGTGAAGTACGGCTACAGCGACCACTCCGGCGCGACGATGTGGGAGAACATGGAGCGCACGCGCGCGGGCGGCTTCGGGGCGGAGGTCAAACGGCGCATCATGCTCGGCACGTTCGCCCTCAGCGCTGGCTACTACGATGCCTACTACCTCAAGGCCCAGAAGGTGCGCACGCTCATCAACAACGAGTTCGCGGCCGCCTTCGCGAAGTACGACGTGATCGTAACTCCCACCTCGCCGACGGTCGCCTTCCCCATCGGCGCAAAGATCGACGACCCCTACGCCATGTACCTGAACGACATCTACACGCTGCCGTCGTCGGTCGCGGGGCTGCCCGCGATTAGCGTGCCCTGCGGCCTGAGCGAGGGCCTGCCCGTCGGCCTCCAAATCATCGGCAACTTCTTCGACGAAGGCCGCCTCCTCCAGGTCGCTCACGCCTTCGAACAACGCCTCGGCATCGCCAACACGTTGCCCACAATCAGGTAGCCACCGCACAAATCGGGTAGTCGCGGCCGCCCCTGGCCGCGGGAGGCACGCCAATAGTCGCCCGCCGCCGCACCCGGAGCGGCCAGCGGAGCGCCGCCGCGTCGCACGCTCACGATTCCCGCCGATCCTCGAATCGCACCAGCCGCTCCCGCAGCTCGCCGATGATCGCCCGCATCTGCTCGTAGTCCGTCGGTAACACCTCTGCTCGGATGTCCGGGATCAAGCGCTCCGGCTGGACCCCCACTTGCTGGATCAAATTCGCGACATCGTGCTCATAGATCCCGACACGCCCAAAGTCCCCCTGCCGGTACAACGAGGGCAGCGCAAAGAGCTGCATGAGCACGAGCCCTTCCGGTGTCGCGCAGTGAATGTCTCGGCCACCAAAGTTCTGGACCGCGGCGTATTTCGCGCGAACCATGTCGAACACCTTGTTGGAGGTTAGGAGCACGTCGACCTCGACGCCCTCGAAGTGTGCCCGTGCGAAGTCGCCGTCGCGCGAGGAGACCTCGAGTTGGGGCAGTTGATCGAGGTTGGCGGGCGACAGGGTCAGGTCGATATCACGCGTGTTGCGGCCCTTGACGTACTGGAGGACGGCCAACCCGCCGACCAGCACGTATTCGACGCCGCGCGCGTCGAGGAGGTCGAACAGCGCTTCCGTCGCCGAGTGGAGCGCGTCGTAGCCCATGCGCTCCTCGGCCAGCATGCGGAGGTCGCCGAGCTGCGCGTCGCGCAGCACCTCAGCGATATCGATGTTGCGCGCGACTGGGGCACGCCCTATTGTACCGCGACCGTCTCGAACGAGGCCCATAGCCATCAGCGTCTCTTGCGGCCTCAGCGAGTCGGCCTCTGGATCATCGGCGAGCATGCGGAGGTCGCCGAGCTGCGCGTCGCGAAGCATCTCCGCGATGTCGACGTTGCGCGTCTCGGCCACGCCTCATGTACCGCCAACGCGGACTGCGACGAGATAGCTGGTCGCCGAGAGCGGCCCCATTCACAACGGCGCCATCAGGTACGAAGGGGTAGTCCCCGGCCCCGAATACGCGGTGTAGAGATGTTCCAGGAGCTGGCGGGCCGAAACACTAAAGCAGCCCGTGCTCAGTTGCACTACCCCGCCATCTCTAGCGATCGCCGCACGTGGCTCACCGCTCGGACCATGGACATCGTCCATCACGATGAGGTACTCCCCCGCTGGTGGACCGCGTTGCGGAATTGATCGCGCGGGCGCCGGCAGTCTGGCGATGGCGAAGATTCCGAAGTCTCCGCGCACGAAGCGCTGCAGGTCCGGGATGATTTCAAGTTCACGCGGTAGCCACCCAACATCACACCTCCCTTGCCGCACGGCATCCACCGCTGTCCCGGCCGGGAAACCCGCAGGACAGACCGGAAAGTACTGGTCGGCCGGGTCGGCACATGGCACAGGCGAGTATTCGAGGAGAGCCAGAAGCGCGCCTGCGTCGGAGTCCTCCATCGAATTAACGAAGCCATCGACGGTCGGTATCCCGCTTCGAGTGCCAATCGGATACAAGCGAACCATAGGTATCTGGGTAGATGCCTCGGTTGCGGAGACGCTTACCGTCGGGGTGGCGGTAGCGAGTGGAGTAGCCGTCGGGCCAACTGCCGACGCCGATGCCGTGGAGGTTGGCGATGCTTCCCCATTGTCGCCGCCGCATGCCCCAAACGTTCCTATCGCCAGCAGGCAAGCCGCGAGTGCCGGCACCGATGTTCTCGCCATCCGTCTCCTCCTGCTTCGGAATACCGGGGCCGGGAGCTCATGAAAGCACCCTACTCCGAGCGAGACCGTCAATTCTAAGCTCAGGACTCCCAGTCAAGAAAGTACATGTACTTGGTGGCCCCGGTGATGTTGCCTTGTCCGCCTTGACTGCAGCTGCAGTTGTCGTTCGGAAACGCGGATCCCTTGATCCAAGCTCCGTCGCTCATCCGTTGGTGCAGATGGGTTCCTCCGGTCGAGCAATTCGGATGTTCTTGGAGTTCTATAGTCCATGGGTAGGAGTAGGCGACCCAGACGGACTGGTAGTTGTCAGAGTTCTTACCATGGATGTAGAAGCTGTATCCTTCTGTGACCTGTATGTACGAATGCGTGTAATTCACGCGACCGCGATACGTTCCTAGCGAGTCTACGATATCTGCGACGGCATTGTAACAATCGCTGTCACGCTGACCGATGTAGACCGTTCCGATACGCAAGGACTGGCTTGATGCGGTTCGGTAGCCTCTCCCGCGAAAGTAGACCGCCGCGTAATCGCTGTTCGCCCAGTCCAGCGCCGAGCCGCCATAGTCGGCGGGGGGCGTGCAGACTTCGTGCCATCCGCAGTTGAGGTTGCTGTACGCGCTCGACGGCCCGGGGTTCGAGTCCCACGACACGCTTTCGTACGCTTCGGCGTGGTCGTACGAGATTAGCCCGACAATAAGGCCGGCCGCGGCACCAAGTACTGCCCCCGCCATCGCCATCAACGTTGACTTCATTTCATCACTCCTTGGGCTATCTTCAGCAGTTCTGTTACAGGAAGATGCATCGTAGACA
>JBKKBS010000536.1:0-5332 GCA_046713815.1 Tepidiformaceae bacterium | reverse complement strand
TGCATGGCTGTACAACACGAGACACGGAAGCCTCTCCGCCCCGAGCCGCGGCCCAAATTCTTTCTGACAGGCGTTTTCGCGGTAACCTTTCAGTGGGCCTGGGTCAAAGGGTTGGCGCGTTGCCGGGCCGGACTTCAGCCTCCCACGGGCGGCGAGTTGGTGGCCTCCCGCTCCAACGAACGTGAAGGGGTATTGGGATTGCCAGTGCGGCAGCTCGAGGTTCGAGTCCACGCCGGGGAGCCACTCTGGTATTCACGCGAACCGCGAACCTACGGCCTCTTCGTTGGATCGCCGGATTCGTTGTGCGCCTGTAGACAACGGTCGTGGGAACTACATCTAGCGACGGATTAAAGGATCTCAGACAGGTCATTCGCAAGAGCCAACAGCCCCATTCCGGTGAACAGCGCATACACGGCTAGCGCCAGCCCACGTGCAGCGCGAGCGCTCGCCATGCCACGCACCCCGGGAATTCGTAGCACGGCCAGCCACACGGCGGATACGAGGACGGCGACGATGGCGATAGGGAAGCCGATGATGATAGGCAGGCCGAACATCCCGAATGCCAGTGAGCGTTTTCGGTCCTTCCACCACCAGGATTCAGCCCGATAGATGAATTCGGCTTCCCAGACCTCGCGAGCCGGGACCGGACCGGCTTACGTCCCGTTCTCGGTACGGCTCATACCGAGGACAATGGCGGCCGAGGGACTATCGTATTGCGAGTTGCCGGCTCACCACGATTGCGTCAACGGTGACCAGGTCCGCAACTTTCTCTTCGTTGAATCGGGGCGGCTCCGCATGAGACCGCACTATCCCGACGGTTCTCAGACCACTTTCACTTGGCGCCAAGCTCCCGCCTGGGCTTAAGAGCGCTCCGGCCTTCACACGATTGACTCATAGTGTGACCGACGGAACGCGCGTCCGTTTGATGACGCCATTGAGGGTGAGCGTGGGAACTGCGCGCCCGGCCCCCCCACCGCGACTTGACGCGACCCATATACTTGGCGGAGCTTGAGGAGGGGACTTTCCATGGCCTGGCAGCTTTCCGGAGAATATTTCGAATCCTGCAGTTGCGACGTGCTTTGCCCTTGTATTACATCGCAAGCAACGGCTGCGCCCACGAAGGGGTACTGCGACGCCGTCATGGCTTTCAGCATTGAGGACGGGGAGTTCGACGGCGGCAACCTGTCCGGGCTAAACGTCGTGGTGGCGCTCCACACCGATGGCCCGATGGCGAACGGGCAGGGGAAAAACGAAATCTTCATCGACCAACGGGCGTCAGCCGAACAACGCAGGGCCTTGGAAACGATTATGAGCGGGGCCGTGGGCGGAGCGCCGGCGGGCATCCAGGGACTCGTCCCCACGTTCCTCGGGTTCCAGCCAGCAACCATCGACTATCAGCAGGATGGCGCGACACGGCGGCTCACCGTCGAGGGTTTCGGGCAGCAAGCCGTGGAGGGACTGGTTGGACTCGGGGGAGACCCCCTGACGCTTACGGGGACAGGCCATCCTGCAAGCAACGACCTAGCATTGGCAAGGGCATCGTCAGCCACGTTCAAAGACGCGCACTTTGAGATCGATAACTCGGGGCAGAACGGCCACTTCGCTCGCTTTGCTTGGGCCGGTTAACCAAAGGTCCTCCGGAGGGCTCCTCGATTTGCAGCGCACTCTCCGACCACCTAACTTCCGGCTTGATGCGCTCACTGTCCTCGTCGGCACCTCCCTCGTTGTTCTCGCCGCGGCTGCCTGGGGTGCCACCTGGTACGCAAGCTCTGCTATGTACGATGACCGCGCTTCGGCGGGCGTGGCGGAAATCGACTCCATGGACGGAGACATGGCACAGGACGAAACTGCGGCCACGGGCGAAGGAATGACCACCGACGCCATGGGTGATTCCGAGATGTCCTCGGAGGCCGACGTACGGATGCGAATTGGGGTCTCCGAACAGATGTCGTCCTGGCCGTGGCCGGCAACATTTGCCGTGTTCCTGGGCGTGTGGCTTGCAATGATGGCCGCCATGATGCTGCCCGCCGCCTCCCCAATGGCGCAGACTTTTGCCCGATCGGCGCGCAACCGTTACCCACCAGCCCGGGCTTCATTTCTCGTGGCGCTGTTCCTGGCTGGTTATCTCTTCGTCTGGGGAGCCTTCGGCGCAGGTGTATTTGTGATCAACGAACTGACGAGTGAGGCCGTGGGTCGATGGAAGGGCCTGCTCGACGCGGCTCCCTACGTCGGGGGCGCCCTGCTGATCGCTGCCGGAATCTACCAGTTCACCTGGCTCAAGAATCTTTGTCTCGCGAAGTGCCGCTCCCCGCTGAGCTTTATCGTCGGGCAATGGCAGGACGGCGCATTGGGCGCCTTCTGGATGGGGACAAAGCACGGATCGTACTGCCTTGGTTGTTGCATCGGCCTCATGGCCGGGCTGATCGTCGCGGGGGTCATGAGCATTCCCTGGATGATCACCCTCGCGGCCCTGATCTTCGCTGAAAAGGTCACACCTTGGGGTCCGCAGATTGCTCGCGTCACCGCAGTCTGCCTGGTCGCGGCCGGGGTAGGTCTGCTGCTGTGGGGACCCGACGTGCCGGGCATCGCGTAAGCGCCTACCCCCACGACAGGCTGTCCCTAGGACTCGTTAGCAGGCCGTCCACGCCCCCTTGCTCCCGTAGCGCTCCTGCTGGCCCTCGACGATGAACACGTCGTTGCTTTGCAGGCCGTCCTCGTACACCTGCTCCTCGGTTGCCGGGCAGCCTTCCTCGTGCGGCTCGGTGAAGCGGCGGTCCCACTGGCACTCGTCGTCCTCGGCGGGCATGTCCTCGCGGACGCAGACGCCGCGGCCACCTCGTTCGCGAAGTTCGTCGAACAACCCTGGACGAGTCTTGACTCGAGGTAGCGACACCGGTCGGCAGCGACGCACACCACGGAGGAGCGCGCTACCGACTTTGAAGTCCTCGCCGATCAAACCGTCGAGCCGCACGCCGCGGGTGACGATGTTGTTGGTGAGGTAGAGTCCGCGCGAGGCGATGTACGCTCCCTTGAGCGACTGGCCGGTGCCCCAGGGCGACGCGGTTATCGCAGCGTCATTCACGGGGCTTGAGGAGCTGATCGGTAGTTTGCCTCTCGCCGCTCGGAGCTACCCGGGATGGTGGGCGAACGACCTCTTGCGCCGTCAGGCCCAAACACGGGCCAATATGTCGCGACCCTCGAGTTCGACGGTCTGGCGGCCTACTCAGGTTCATGCAAAAGTCCAACTCGGACGAGCAGTGGCGCGAATTCCAGAAGAAGGCGGAACGGGCGGACGGCACGCGGACGCTGGTCTCGCGTTCGCTAGTACAAGACGTTCTTTAGCCCGGTCACGGAAGCAGTCGCGTGGCACCGCACGTGTTCGCCCACACGGGTAGTGAGTCCGCAGGTGGGGCCTGAGTTGCCCCATAGACTCGCTCCCATCGACCTTGGCCCGGCGCTCCTCATGCAGAGGGTGCTCAACCTCCTCAGCGTCCGCTGGTTCTGGCCCGAGGACCTGCGCCAACTCGCTTTGGAGACTCAGTTTCGCAGCCTGCCGGAGACGCAGTGACAACCCGGACCAGGCGGCTGCTTGGTGTCTCATTGGAGCCGCCAGCATCGAGGGATCTCATGCATCCCAATGTGGCGAGCCCGAATCCATGGTGCCAACGCTTCAAGGGCCACCTTGAAGTTCGGCCAGGCACCAGAAGGAGCGTGGGGTTCGGCCCAGATGCCCTTCACGACCAGAGTGGAGGATGGCCTGTCGAACCGGGCGTGAATTCGGCCCACCGACTCGTGAGCATGGTGTCCGTAGGTGACCTCGCCGCAACAGTTAACGACACGCTCGCAGGCAACGGTGGACACAACTGGGTCACGACGAGCAAGAACCGGACGGCCGCCACCTCTGCTAGAATCTCGCCGCTCTCACTTCGAGAGTCGGGGAGAATATCAGATGCTACGCGAATTCAAAGAGTTCCTGTTGCGCGGAAACGTCGTCGACCTCGCCGTGGCGGTCGTGATCGGCGTAGCGTTCGGCAACGTCGTCGTGTGCTTCGTGGACAACCTCGTAATGCCGGTCATCGCGGCAATTGGAGGTGAGCCCGACTTTTCCGCGCTCGACTTCGAAATCAACAACGCACTCTTCCGGTACGGAGCCTTCATCACGGCCCTGGTCACGTTCATCCTCATCGCCGCGGTAGTCTTCCTCTTCGTGGTGAAGCCGATTAACTATCTGATTGAGCGGTCTCGACGCGAGCCGACGCCGGACCCGACCACCCGCAAGTGCCCGGAATGCATGGGAGAGATCCCGCTGGCTGCCCGCCGGTGCATGCACTGCACCTCCGATGTCACCGCCGCGGCGTGACGCTTAGCGCATGACGTCTGCGCCTGGCGCGTGTCTACAACCGGAACTCCGTCGCTCCCACACGCTATCGCCAGATAGCACCCTCGGCGCACCTGTCGCTGTCGCGGGGAAAGGTCTCCTCCGCGTTGCCGCGCGCTAATCGAGCCAGATGCTGGCATCGTCGATCGTGACGGTCGTGCACTCCGTCGCGTAGGCGATCGTCCCACCGTCCTTGAGAACCCAACGGATATCGATCACCGCGCCCGCAAACGGGAGGAGGTCCTCTGCTGAGAATGCACCCTGGGCGTGGCCGTTGCCGTGCTTGTTCGTCACGAGCGTCGAAGTGGTAGTGAAGTCCGAGTATGTCCCGCCGCCATCGCAGGTCTGGATGACAACGTCGTACTCGGTCGAGGGCGTCGCCCTGCGGAGGGCGTACCGCTCGAGCGCGCCGTTCACGGGGCCGTTGGGGTGAATGTTGACGACCTGGCCGGAGCCCTCCTCTTCGGCACCAACCGGAGCAAGTTCGAGACGCTCGCTGTGGTATGCCTTATCCGCATCAGCCTCAGACTGCGCGAACGTGAAGACCACAAGGAGCGCGAGCGCCGCAGCAGTGATGATCGGTAACCGGAATGAGATGTGATGCACTGGTCCCTCGCGTGTGATGAAAAGCTCTCACCGGTAATAATACCCCAGAAGCGTCCGGTCCGTTACGGCTCGCCATCCGCTTTCCACGGGCAAGTCCTACGCGTCCATGATCTCCCCGACCGACGCGAGTCCCGTTCATCTTACGCGTTGACAGCCGCTGCCGCCGCTCCTGAGCGTTCTGCTCCCGGCCCTCCAGAGCCCGTTCTCCGGCGATCGTCGGCGACAGCAGTGTCCTTCTGAAGAGGCTCGCGCGTAGTCATTGCCATCCGTGGAGCGGACCCCTCGCGCCTCGAAGGCAGATGCCGCGCAGGCTCTCCCCCGCGAAGAGGCGGTCGCGCGCCTCCCGGA
>JBKKBS010000535.1:0-3203 GCA_046713815.1 Tepidiformaceae bacterium | reverse complement strand
TATCGGTGTGCGGGTTCGATGTGGTAGAGCAGCCGCGCGAGGTGCGCAAGCGCATCGGCTACGTGATGCAGAAGGTCGCGCCCAATCGGTTCTATCTCACGGGACGGGAGTGCGTGGAGATGGAGGCCTCGCTCTACCACGTCCCGAGAAAGGACGTGCGCGCGCGCGCAGCGGAAGTGCTGGAGGTAGTCGGCCTGAGCGCCTTCGCAGACAAGCGCTTCCCGACCTACTCCGGGGGCATGCAGAAGAGGCTCGACCTGGCCTGCGGACTGTTGCACAAGCCAGAGCTCCTGATCCTTGATGAGCCGACCCTAGGGCTGGACGTGCAGTCACGCCATAGCGTCTGGGATCACATCAGCGACCTGCAGCGCCAGGGTGTCACGGTGCTGCTGGCGACAAACTACCTGGACGAAGCTGACCGGCTTTGCAACCAATTGACGATTATCGACCACGGGAAGGTGGTGGTGGCGGGCACTCCGCGCCACTTGAAGCGAGAGGTAGGCGCGGACGTGATTACCGTCGGGACGAGCGAGGGCCAGCGGCTTTCGGCGCTGCTCGATGGAAACGACTGGGTGAAACGCATCGCTCCGAGCGACGATGGCGGGATCCACCTTTATGTCGCCGACGCGACGGCGGCTATACCCGCGATAATGCGGACCGCGGTGGAGGCAGGGATCGCGTTGGAACGGGTAACCTACAAGCAGCCGTCGCTGGACGATGTATTCTTGCTCCACACGGGCCGGGAACTGCGCGAAGGAGACGCCGCATGACCAGTGAACGGATCGCCGCCGAGGCCCCCGCGGCGGGAGTTCGCCCTGATTCGTCGGCCCTTTCCGAATGGAGCCAGGAGGTGCTGGCGCTTTCCAATCGCTGGTTCATCGAGCTCAAACGGGACCCGCTGAACCTGGTGTTCAGCCTGCTCCAGCCGGCGATCTGGCTCATCTTCTTCGGCGTCGGAGTGGGGCGCACGATCGACGAGGACGTGATCGGCACCAGCGACTACATCGGATTCATGATCCCCGGCGTGATCGCCTTCACGGTCGTGGGGAGTGGCGTGAGTGCGGCCATGCCGATGATGTGGGACAAGGAGGGCGGCTACCTCGACAAGCTCATGAGCATGCCCATCTCCCGCAGTTCGCTGATCGTCAGCCGCTTCATCTACCACGTGGCGTTGATGACCGCGCAGGTCGCCCTGGTGCTGGTGGTCGGGCTCGCGATGGGCGTTTCCATCGAAGCGGGCATCGGGGGTGTGGCGGTCATCCTCCTGGCGGCGGCCCTGTTGAGCCTCGCCGTAACGTCGTCATTCCTGGCGCTCGCGTACTACGTACCGGGCCACGGCACCTTCTTTGCGATCACAGGCTTCGTCACGCTTCCGCTGCTCTTCATGAGCAACTCGTTCGTCCCGCTCGACGCGATGCCAGGGTGGATGGAAGTGGTGGCGCGCCTCAACCCGCTCACCTACTGCATCTCGGCCATGCGCTCGGTCATGATCGAGGGCTGGGAGCGCGATGCGTTCGTGGGCCTGGGCGTGCTCGCGGCCTTCGCCGCCGCCTGCCTGGCCGTGGGAACAGACCAGTTCCGCCGCCAAACGGGTGACCGGATCTAGCTCCTTCTCACGAGATTCGTGCTACACTGGTTTCGTGAAGAGGAATGTTACCGTTGCCCTTGACGAAGACATCCTTCGATGGGCTCGCGTACGCGCAGCTGAGCGCGACACTAGCGTGTCCCAATTGCTCGCGGAAATGATCGAACGGGACCGGAGCGCCAGTAACCGGGTCGCGGACAAGCGGTACGAGGAGGCAATGAAGGACTTCTTTGCGATTCAGCCGCGGCGGTTGCGCCGCCGCGGGGAACGCCTCCCCACCCGTGACGAGATACATGAGCGCTGAGATCTTCGTAGATACCAACGTCCTCGTGTACCAATTCGATGCGAGCGAACCGGTGAAGCAAGCACTCGCGGCCAACTGGTTGCAGCGCGTCTGGACCGAGGGATCGGGTCGCATCAGCACGCAGGTCCTCCAGGAGTTCTACAACACGGTCACGCGCAAGCTTTCCGCGCCGCTCGGCAGGGACGACGCGCGGAGAGCGGTTCGCCATCTCAGCGAGTGGCCCACCGTCGCTCTGGACGGGGCGATGCTGGAAGACGCGTTCCGCATCGAGGATCGGTACGGCCTCTCCTGGTGGGACTCGCTTATTGTCGCGGCCGCCCAGGCCGCGGGCTGTCGCTATCTACTAACCGAGGACCTCCATCACGGGCAGGACATCGACGGGCTCGAAGTGGTGAACTTCAGCCTCGTCTTGCCGGACGAGATCTCGACCGCGTGATCTCACGGGCCGGTCATGCGGCGGGGGTTGAGGATGCGGTCGAGGTCTGCTTCGCTGAGGTCGGTCTGTTCGAGGGCGACTTCGCGGATCGATCGGCGCGTGCGGAAGGCTTCGTTCGCGAGTTCGGCCGTGCGGTCGTAGCCGATGACGTTGGCGAGCGGCGTGGCGATGCTCAGGCCGTGCTCAACCATGCGAGGGCCGTTCTCCGTGGCTTCGAGCCCCTCGATGCACTTCTCGGCGAAGACGGTTGCGGCGTTCGACAACAGCTCGATTGACTGGAGCAGGTTGTAGGCCGCAACCGGCATCATCGTGTTCAGCTCGAAAAACCCCCACTGCCCGCACATCGCGATCGTGGCGTCGTTGCCGACGACCTGCGCCGCCACCTGGATCACTGCCTCCGGGATCACGGGGTTGACCTTGCCGGGCATGATCGAACTCCCAGGCTGAAGCGCCGGCAGCGCCAACTCGTAGAGGCCCGCGCGCGGGCCGCTCCCCATCAAGCGGATGTCGTTCGCGATCTTCACGAGGCTGATGGCGATGGTACGAAGCTGCCCATGCGCCTCGACGACCGCGTCGATCGTGCTCTGGGCCTGGAAGTGGTTTCTGGTCTCGCGCAGCTGGACGCGCTCTGCTTCATTGATGAAGGCGAGCGTGCGGCCCGCGAACTCCTCGTGCGTGTTCACGCCGGTGCCGACGGCGGTGCCACCGAGGGCAACCTCGCGCAGGGCCTCGGCGGCGAGGGTGGCGCGCCTGCGGGCGCGCTCCACCTGTCCGCGATAGCCTTCGAACTCCTGCCCGAGGCGAATCGGCGTCGCGTCCATGAGGTGGGTGCGACCCGTCTTCACCACGGAGTCGAACTCGGCCGCCTTGCCCTGGAG
>JBKKBS010000534.1:0-4531 GCA_046713815.1 Tepidiformaceae bacterium | reverse complement strand
CGAGCCCGACGATGAGCATCGCATCCTCGCGCGAGTCCTCGCCTGCCTCTACCGCAACGCCAGGCTCGGGGATGATTATCTCCAGGGTTCCCTCAAGGACCTGGAACTACCCGTGCTCCTGCGGGCTATGTCGTCCGACCATCTCCAGAAGTCCGTGGACTTCTGGGGCGTCATGGACAACGAGTTACGCGCCGGGCTTGTTTGGGTGGCCACCACCCCGCTCGACGTGTTTGTCCCAGTATCCGGGCCGATGGTCCTCACCAAAGAGTTGCTTGTCGGCCCCATGGCCCAACCCGAGCGCCGCGTCACGTTCCAGGTGGCGGGCGTCGCCCACCGGTCCGGCCAGCCTGCGGAACCGCTTGCCGGCGTCGCGGTTTCCGTCGCCGGGACCGCCCTTTCGGTCACAACCGATACACGCGGACTGTTCATCCTTGCTGAGATTCCCGCCGGCAACCATATCCTGCTCGTGCAGCCACCCGCACTCCCACCGTTCGAGCAGGCCATTATCGTCCCCTCCGCCTCATACGACATCCCCGTTGCGGAAGCGGAGAGTCCAGGGGGCCGCGGCGCTCGACGCTCTCGCGTCTCGGAGGAATGAAACAAGAAAAAAGCGCCAAACACACCACACAGGCCGCAAAGCTGCTAGTATCCGCGCGCCGACGCACGCCACGTCCGCGAGCACATCAGAGGAGACCCGAGAATGGCAACTACATACCTCACTCCCGGTGTCTATGTTGAAGAAGTCGATCGCGGTTCCAAACCGATCGAGGGTGTTGGTACGGCTGTCGCGGCCTTTATCGGCGTGGCCGAAAAAGGCCCCATCGGCACCCCCACCATGATCCCCAACTGGACCAGGTTCACGGAGATTTTCGGTGGGTTCGTGCCGGGCGCGTACCTCGCCCATTCCGTTTATGGGTACTTCAACAACGGTGGCGGCCTTTGCTACGTCGTCCGCGCGGGAAATGCCCAGGAGGACGATTCCGCGTCGACGCTTCGCGCAGCCGCCATACCCGGCCGCGCGGGAGCGCCGAGCGTTCGTGCCCTCGCCAGGGGTGATGAACCGTCGGGCGTCTCGGTAGAAGTCACCACGGCCGAAGACGATAGCTTCACGTTCGTCGTCCGCGCGGCGGGTGGCGCCGAGGAGCGCTATGAGGGCCTCTCCATGGGGCGCGGCGCGAAGAACGCGTTTGAAGTTGTGAATAAGGCGTCCCAGCTTGTGACGCTCGAGGAGATTCGCTCCCAAGCCCCCATTGCGGATCGCTCTCCCGCGCCGGGCACCTACGCGCTCGCCCTCCCCGAGCAGGCAACGCGCGCTATGGCGAAGGTCAGCCCCGCCCACTACGCCGGCGATGTTGCCGAACGCACGGGCCTTGGCGGCCTGGAGGCAGTCGACGACGTCACGATGGTCTGCGCGCCGGACATCATCGCGGCCTTTGAGCAGGGCGCCCTCGATAACGATGGCGTCAAGGCCATCCAACTGGAGATGATTGCGCACTGCGAACGCATGGGTGACCGCGTCGCCATCCTCGACCCGCTGCCCGGCCTCTCCGCGCAGCAGGTGATGGACTGGCGCCAGAAGGAAGCGGGCTACGATTCGAAGTATGCGGCGCTCTACTACCCGTGGATCCAGGTCGCGAACCAGAACCCGAACGCCTCTAGCACAACGATGCTGATGCCTCCCTCTGGCCATATGGCCGGGATCTGGGCGCGCAGCGACGGCGAACGGGGCGTCCACAAGGCGCCTGCCAACGAAGTGGTGCGCGGCGTTATCGGGCTGGCGCTCAACGTCACGCACTCGGAACAGGGCGTCCTCAACCCTGTGGGCATCAATTGCGTGCGCGCATTTCCCGGCCGCGGCATCCGCGTGTGGGGGGCGCGGACGCTCTCCAGCGACCCCTCATGGCGCTATCTGAACGTCCGCCGCCTCTTTAACTACATCGAGGAATCGATCCAGGATGGCACTCAGTGGGTGGTATTCGAGCCGAACGACTATGCGCTCTGGCAGCGTGTGAAGCGGGACATCAGCGCCTTCCTGAA
Source organism: Tepidiformaceae bacterium (assembly GCA_046713815.1). Taxonomy (GTDB): domain Bacteria; phylum Chloroflexota; class Dehalococcoidia; order Tepidiformales; family Tepidiformaceae; genus JBBDMZ01. The sequence continues at coordinate 2,494 of JBKKBS010000534.1, read as the reverse complement.
GCGCGTGTGGATGAGCGGCGCGCTCTTCGGCGCCACCCCCGAGGAGGCGTTCTTCGTCAAATGCGACGCCGAGAACAACCCGCCTGAGACACGCGATGTCGGCCAGTTGATCATCGACGTCGGGCTCGCGCCAGTGAAGCCCGCCGAATTCGTCATCTTTCGCATCAGCCAGTTCACACCGGGCGCATAAGCTCAGGAAGGGGATTGAACCATGCCAGCAGCAGCCGACGCAGTCCAGGGCGACCCGCTTGTTAGCTTTCACTTTGGCGTCGAGTTCTCCGGCGTCATTAGCGGGTACTTCACGGAGGCTTCTGGCCTCGGTTCGGAGCACGAAATCGTGGAGCACAAGATCGTCACCGAAAAGGGGCGCGAGATCACACGTAAGATCCCGGGCCGGCTGAAGTGGGGCGACATCACGCTCAAGCGAGGGATCACCTCGAGCATGGATTTCTGGGACTGGCGAAAGCAGATAGAGGACGGCCAGGTGGCCCAGGGCCGCCGCAACGGCTCGGTCATCATGTTCGACGAGACGTTCACGGAGGTGGCGAGGTGGAATTTCGAGAACGCCTGGCCATCGAAGATCTCAGGCCCACAACCCAAGTCGGATTCCAACGAAGTCGGCGTCGAAGAGATCACGCTCGTCTGTGAGTACACCGAGCGCATCAGCTAGAGTGGGCGCCCAGCGTCCGCTCTTTGCTGCCGCTGGGGACCCGCCCATGGCCGACTTGCAGACAGAGTTCGAGTTCACCCTGCCCCAGGGTTATGTCGACGGACAGGGAAACGTCCATCGCCGCGGCACCATGCGCCTCGCCACGGCCATGGATGAGATCGCACCCCTGCGCGATGTCCGCGTGCGCCAGAACCAGGCGTACCTGGTCATCATCCTGCTGTCGCGCGTGGTTACCCGGCTGGGCTCGGTCGACCGCGTCACGCCGCACGAGATCGAGAACCTCTTCACCGCCGACCTGGCATACCTGCAGCGCTTCTACCGCCAGGTAAACGAACATTCCACGGCCAACTTGAGCGTCAGTTGCCCTGAGTGCGGCGCCCAGATGGAGGTCGACATTGGCAGCCTGGGGGGATCGCAGGCTACCCCCTCGGACGGCTCCACGAGGAGGTAGCCTACCTCGCATATCACTTTCACTGGCAGCCGGAGGCGATCCTCAACATGGAACATGCAGAGCGCGGGCGCTGGGTCGAACAGGTCGCGACGATCAACCGCAGGCTCAACGAAGCCACGGCCGGAGGGCGCTGATCCATGACCAGCCCGAGACGCGACGCCGACCATTACCTCGTGCACCGCTTCGCACTCGAGATGGACAGCGTGCAGATAGCCCTTTTTGGGGAAATTACCGGACTCCAGGCCCAGAGCGAGGTCTTCGAGTACAAGGAGGGCGGCGTGAACGACTACTCGCACAAACTTCCCGGGCGCACCACCTATACAAACGTCACGCTGAAGTGGGGGTCCTGCGGCGACCATCACCTCTGGGACTGGTACTCGAAGGTCATTGAGTCCAAGGCACCGGCCTCGCAGAAAAAGGCGCTGTCCGTCATCCAATTCAACGATGAACACGAAGAAGTGCGCCGTTGGAACCTGCGCGGCGCCTTTCCCGTGAAGTGGATCGGGCCCAGCTTCAATAGCGCGCAATCCCAGGTTGGCATCGAGACGCTCGAGCTTGCCTTCACCGACTTCGAGATCATCTCCCGGGGGACGTCGTAGCCATGGGCATCCGGATCCCCTGGCCACGACGCCGCCGAGCCGAGTCCACCGGGCCGACACAGGGCGCGCCCTCGCGGCAGCTGGCGCCTTCCGTAGGCGATGGGGCATCGGGAATCGACGTGGATGCGGGCTTCGCCGCCGACTTCCGCGCCCGCGGGGCCGAGCGCGAGGCAACCCCCCTGCTCGGCCCCTGGGGCGGCCTCGCCGACACTGCCCGTTTTGCGGTCTCCGCCAGCCATTTCCAGGACACCCTCGTCACCCAGCGCTTCAGTGACGAGGTGATCCGCCGGGAAGCGACCCATGGCGCCTCGGCTACCGATTTCGTCGCTTCCCTCGCCTCTCTCTCGAGCTACGACAACCCCACGGGCGCCCCGGGTGAGTCTGGCAGTCCCTTCGCCGATTCCCTGTCCCTGAGCCGTGGCGAGCTGGTGGGCGCCACGTCGACACCGTCCGTGGTGCCGGCGTTGTCCGCTCGCCGGCCAGTCTCCATCGCCAGCGCCTCCCGGCCGGCCACGGTCGGACGGGCGCCCGACCGCCGCCTCCCAACGACTGGCGGCGCAGGCACCCAATCCGCACGCCCGGCCGCCGCTATCCCGGCCCAACGGACGGTCGATGGCCCGACGCCCGCGCCACGCGCGCGCAGCGTGGTTACTGAATCCCCGTCTCCGCCTGCCTCGTCCCCATCGAGTCTCACGCCTCCCGGTGCCCTGTCACCAATTCCAGCGGAGCCAGGCGTCCCGCCATTGACGACGGTGCGGGGTGACGGCCCCCTTC
>JBKKBS010000533.1:0-3244 GCA_046713815.1 Tepidiformaceae bacterium | reverse complement strand
ACGAGGACGAGCACAAGCGCAAGTTCAGCCTCAACCTCTCGATTGTCCCCGTGGAGTGGGAGGAGCGGAAGATCAACCTCATCGACACCCCCGGCTACGCCGACTTCGTCTCCGAGGTTATCTGCGGTGTGCAGGCAGCGGACATGGCTCTCGTCGTGGTCGACGCGGTCTCCGGCCCAGAGGTCGGCACCGACCGCGCCTGGCAGATCGTCGAGCGCGCCGGCCTCCCACGCATGATCATGGTCAACCGCATGGACCGTGAGAACGCGAATTTCGAGAACGTGCTCGCCATGCTCCAGCAGCGCTGGGGACCCAGGGTCGCGCCGCTCCAAATCGCGATCGGATCCCACACCAGCTTCCAGGGCGTCATCGACCTCCTCCACATGCGCGCCTATCTCGGCGAAAACGGCGACGAGGTCGATGTCCCGGCCGAGTACCTGGAAGAGGCACAGGAGCTTCGTGCGAAGCTCATCGAGGCCATCGTCGAGACGAACGAAGAGCTCATGGAGAAATACTTCGCGGATGAGGAGCTGACCGAAGACGAATTGCGCAAGGTCCTCCATGGCGGCCTCGACCGCAACCTCATCTATCCCGTGATCTGCGGCTCTTCCGCACGCCAGATTGGCGTCCGCCAGGCGCTCCACAACATCGCCTTCAGCGGCCCCTCCCCGATCGACCGCGACCCCATGCCCGCGGGCGGCACGGAAATCTCCGCAGACCCCGCTGGCCCTATCGCCGCGCTTGTCTTCAAGACCGCCGCCGACCCGTACGTCGGCCGCCTGACCTACCTGCGTGTCGTTTCCGGGACCATCCGCTCCGACTCCCACGTCTGGAACGCTAACAAGTCCGTCGACGAGCGTCTTGGCCAGCTCTACGTCCAGAAGGGGAAAGATCAATCTGCCATCTCGGAACTCCAGGCGGGCGACATCGGCGTCGTCGCGAAGCTCACGTCGACGGCCACGGGAGACACGCTTTGCACGAAAGACAAGCAGTTCCGCCTCAACGAGATCACGTTCCCGAGCCCCGTCTACAGCATGGCCGTGCGGCCGACCTCGAAGGCGGGCGTGGATAAGCTCGGTCCAAGCCTCCACCGTCTGATTGAGGAGGACCCGGGCCTGCAGCTCTCCCGCGACGCCACAACTGGTGAAGTGATCATCGCCGGCCTCGGCGACGCCCACCTTGATGTCACGATTGAACGGCTCAAGCGCAAGTTCAACATCGATGTCGAACTCCACCTGCCGACCGTGCCCTACCGTGAGACGGTGTCGAAGAAGGCCTCGGCGGATTACACGCACAAAAAGCAGACCGGGGGCCACGGCCAGTACGCGCGCGTCATGATGGAGGTGAACCCTCTGCCACGCGGATCGGGTCTGCAGTTCGCCGAGAAGGTCGTGGGCGGTTCCGTGCCCAAGGAGTTCATTCCCGCTGTCGAAAAAGGCGTGCACGAGACCAGCGCGCACGGCGCCTTCGCTGGTTACGAACTGACTGACTGCCAGGTCGTCCTCCTCGACGGCAAGCACCACCCCGTCGATTCTAGCGAGATGTCGTTCAAGCTCGCCGCCGCCCAGGCCCTGAAGGAGGCCGTGATTGACGCCCAACCGACGCTCCTTGAGCCGGTGATGACGATCCGCGTGTTCGCGCCCGAGGCGCACGCCGGCGACGTCGTCAGCGACTTGAACACCAAGCGCGCCAAGATCCACGGCATCAATCCCGAGGGCGGCATGTCCGTGATTGAGGCCGAGGTCCCGCTCGCCGAAGTCCAGCGCTACGCCTCCGACCTTCGCTCAATCACCCAGGGACGAGGCGGCTTCGAACTCGAGTTCGACCACTACGGCGAAGTCCCGGCCCATATCGCCCAGAGAGTCGTCGCCGAACACCAGAAGGCCCTGGAAGCCGCGCACGCCCATTAACAACCGGCTATCGCCAGGGGCATCCTGGTTGCGACCGGATGGGAGCGATTGGGACTCACGCGGGCCGATCTCCCGGCGCGAGTAAGTCGGCTGCATGAACTGCGAGGCACTCGTTGAGATTGGTGTTGGCAATCCCGCTCATGCTCGCCGTTGGTGTCGCCGTGTTACCTGACTCTCGTTATAGGACTCGGCCTGCGAGGATCGATTAGCGCCATCGTCGCTCGCGTTGTCGGAGCTGTTGTGCCGGGGTTGATACGGAGTCGATTACGGCGGGCCAAGCGTGAATAACCGCCGTCCTTCGTCTACGGCCCGCGCGCAATGCCCGGCGCCACACCGCGATACTCGAACCCGCTCGGGCCGTTCGTTGCGATCACCTCGATCGTGAACGCACCGCCGCTCCCCAGCAACGGCTCGAAGTGCACGTATCCGACCGTCAGCCCTTCTGGCATGGTCGCCACGTCCAGCGTCACCTGGAGCACGCTCTCCCACCCCTGCTGCGCCAGCCGCGGCTTCGTTTCCGTCTTCGTCTGCAGGACTACCTCCACGTCAGAGCCGACCGCCACGCTCCCATTCAACGTCCGGGCGAACGTGTCGTTCGTATGCCTCACCACTATCCAGGGGTGCGAGGTGCGGATGCGGAAGGGCCCAATTCCCGCGCCAACGTTCCTCACGCGCGCCGTGCCGCTCGTGGCGGTGCCGTCATCGGAGGCCGTCAGCGCGATCGTGTAGGGCGCGTTGTAGCTGAACACCGGGTCGCCCAGCCATTTCCCCAGCCAGGACGGGCTATACGGCGGCGTAGCGTCCGCATGGGGGATGCGCGCTTCGTTCGCGGGCGTTTCAGGCTTGTCCGTGACCGTGGTCGGGAAATCCATCTTGGGGCAGCCGCCAGCAAAGTCGGCGTCCTCGCAGCCCACGAAGTGCTCGGTGGTGAATGCGTCACTCACCCTGGCGTCCGCAAAGTTCGGCATGTTGAAGGTCTGTGGCTCCCAGAGCCGCTTGTCCTCGCGCGTCGGCGGGTGGCGCATGCATCCGTAGACGCGCTCCTGGTACGTGTAATCCCCGTAACCGAACATTGCCCCCTGGTAGCTCGGTGCGCTCGGCTCGTAGCAGTGGTAGATCGGGCTGTCCGCCGCGCCAGCGCGTAACGGGTCGCGGGCCGGGTTGAGCGGGTGATTGCTGAACGCGAACCCGTTGTAGCTCCAGATCGCGTAATACCAGTCCTCGATCGCCGCGGGGTCGCCCGTCCCGGCGATCGGCCGAAAGGTCGGTGGGCTGTTCCATTTGTCCGCCAGGATGCGTGCGCCTTCGGCCAGGTTGAACAGCGGATGCGTCCC
>JBKKBS010000532.1:0-4203 GCA_046713815.1 Tepidiformaceae bacterium | reverse complement strand
CCACCCTTCCTAACGGGTTGCGCATCGTTACCACCCCCATGCCGACCACGCAGGCCGTGTCTGTCAACCTCTTTGTGGGCGTCGGCTCGCGTTCCGAACCAAAGCGCCTCAACGGCGTCACCCATTTTCTCGAACACATGGTCTTCAAGGGCACCGAACGCCGCCCCGATGCGATCATCATCGCCCAGGAGATCGAAGGCGCCGGCGGCACCTTGAACGCGTACACGAACAAAGAGTTCACCTGCTACTGGAACATCGTGCCCTTCGACCGCTTCGAAACCGCCCTCGACGTGACAGCCGACATGCTCCTCCACTCCAAGCTCGCCCAAGAAGAGATCGACCGCGAGCGCACAGTCGTCCAGCAGGAGCTGAAGCGCAACCACGACAATCCCGGCGCCTGGGCGGGCCGTCTTATCGGCCAATCCGTCTACGGCGAACAACCCTGTGGCTGGGACGTGGGCGGCTCGGTCGAACTCGTCCAGGAGATGCAGCGGCCCGACTTCATCGAGCACATCAGCGCCTGGTATCACCCCTCGAACGTCGTCCTATCCGTCGCCGGCAACGTGACCCACGCCCAGGTCGTGGAGAAAGCCGAAGTCCTGTTCACCGAGATGCGGCCCGGCGACGGCCTCCCCTCGGTCGTCCCCTACGACCGCTCTGTCACGGGTGACGCCGTCCTCACCGACAGCCGGCCGATCGACCAGTGCAGCCTCTACATCGGCGCCCCGACCTTCGGCCGCGACGACCCCGACCGTTTCTCACTGCGCGTCATGAACGACGTCCTCGGCGCCGGAATGTCATCGCGACTGTTCAAGGAGGTGCGCGAGCGCCGCGGCCTCGCCTACTCCGTCGGTTCAGGCTACGGCTACCTCGCCGACGCCGGCACCTTCACCATCTCCGCCGGGGTGAATCGTGAGAAGGTGGCCGAGACCATCCAGGTTTGCCTCGAAGAGACGCGGCTCCTCTCCACCGAGCGGGTGCCCGACGCAGAGCTCCGTAAAGCCAAGGACCACAACATCGGGCGCTTCCGCCTCTCACTCGAAACGGCCAACGCGCTCGGCCAGCGTCACGGTGAGCTGCTCATCACGAAAGGCGAGATCGAGTCGGTGGAGTCGATCGTCGCCCAGATCGAGGCTGTTACGGCGGAGGATGTCACGGCCGTCGCCCGCCGTCTGTTCGACGGCAAGCGGTTCCACGCCACCTGCGTCGGCCCGAATATCGACGACGACGAGATCGCCAAGGCACTCGAGGCGTAGCCGGCCTCAGGGTGGGGCTTCGTTCAGAGGTTTGGCCGCCGCACACGGACGATGCTTTACGTCCCGATGTTCTATAGTTCCACCGCAATCGTGGGAGGGGCTGAATGCTATCTGCGTATCGTGTACTCGATCTGACTGACGGCGGCTCGTTGCTCTGCGGCCAGATCCTTGGGGACCTGGGGGCCGACGTCGTGGTTGTGGAACCGCCGGGCGGCGCCCGAATCCGCCACTTCGGCTGGTACGCTGGGGACAGCAACGACCCCGGCCAGTCCCTGAACTGGTGGGCCTTGAACCGCAATAAGCGCGGTATCACCGTTGACCTCGACACCGACGCCGGCCGCGAAACAGTGAAGGAGCTGGCCCGCGACACCGACGTACTCATCGAGAGCTTCACACCCGGCCACCTTGAAAGCATGGGACTCGGGTATGCGGCACTCTCCGCCATCAACCCGAAGCTGGTCGTGGTCTCCATCTCTCCCTTTGGCCAGGAGGGCCCTAAGGCGCGATGGGCCGCCAACGACCTCACCGTCATGGCCTCCTCCGGCGCCCTCAACATGACCGGTGACTCCGACCGCCCGCCTTGCGTTGTCTCCGTCCCGCAGGCCTTTCTCCACGCCGGCGCCGAAGCCGCCGTCGGCGCCCTCGTCGCACTCGCCGCCCGCGAGAAATCGGGCGCGGGCCAGCACGTCGATGTCTCTGCCCAGGTGGCCGCCATGATGGCTACCCAGGCCACGGTCCTCGAGCACGGCTGGAACGCTGCCCCCACCCAGCGCATGTCCGGGGGCGTGAAGTTCATGGGTATCCCCCTCCAGTTTGTTCATCCCGCGAAGGACGGCTACGTCTCCGTCACCTTCCTCTTTGGCAGCGCCCTTGGGCCCTTTTCCCGCAAGCTCATGGAGGTGATGTGCGCGGAAGGGATCGTCGACGAAGCGACGCGCGATAAGGACTGGTTGAACTACACGACATTGCTCATCGGTGGCCAGGAGCCCGTCTCGGAACTGATCCGTTGCACTGAGGCGATCAGCGAATTCACCAGGAGCCACACCAAGGACGAACTTTTCCGCATGGGCATCGACCGCGGTCTGCTCATTGTCCCCGTGGCCGAGATCGATGATGTCGTCAATTCGCCCCAGATGGCCGCTCGCGGCTTTTGGCACGACGTCGACCATGACGATCTTGGCCGCACCGTCCGTTATCCGGGCGCGTTCGCGACGATGAGCGCAACGCCTCTCACCACCCGTCGCCGCCCGCCTCGCATCGGTGAGCACAACGACGAAGTGGCCGCCGAGCTTCACGCGCGCGGACCCGTTGCGTCTGGCGGCGCGGCCAATGGCGACCGCCGGGAACTCCCGCTCGCCGGCGTCAAGATCGTTGACTTCATGTGGGTGGTCGCAGGCCCCTGGGCCATCCGTTACCTCGCCGATTATGGCGCCACCGTCGTGCGCGTCGAGAGTGCCACGCGCGTCGACACCATCCGCACCATCGGCCCGTTCAAAAGCAACCAGCCGGGCCCCGAGCGCTCGGGCGCCCACGCGACCGTCAACGCGGGGAAATACGGCCTCACGCTCAACCTCACGAAGCCCGAGGCACGGGCCGTCGCGCTCAAGCTCTGCCAGTGGGCCGATGTCGTCACCGACAGCTACGCCCCCGGCGCGATGGCGAAGTTCGGCCTCGATTACGACACCATCCGCAAGATAAACCCCGGCGTGGTCGCCATCAGTTCGTGCCTCAATGGCCAGACCGGCCCCTACGCGTCGCTCGCTGGCTTCGGTACGATGGGCGCCCAGATCGCCGGCTTCGGCGATCTCGCTGGCTGGCCCGACCGCGGCCCCGCTGGCCCGGCCGGCGCCTACACCGATTACATTGCGCCCAAGTTCGAAGCCGCCGCCATCCTCGCCGCCCTCGAACATCGCCGCCGCACCGGCGAGGGGCAGTACATCGACTTCTCCCAGGCCGAGTGCTCGATGCGCTTCCTCGCTCCCGCCATCCTCGACTACACCGTCAATGGCCGCGTCCAGACGCGGCGCGGGAACGCTTCTCTCGCCTGCGCTCCTCACGCCGTCTACCCCGCAGCGGGCGAAGACCGCTGGGTGGCCATCGCCGCAACGACCGACGAACAATGGCGCGCCCTTTGCGAAACGACGGGCCATGAGGATTGGGCGGCGGACTCGCGCTTCGCCACCATGCAGGTGCGGCTCGACAACCAGGACGCCCTCAACGAGCTGGTCGCCGATTGGACCCGCACGCGTGAAGTCGCGGCGATCGAGGACGCATTACAGGGCGTAGGCGTGCCCGTGCACCGCGTCGCGAACTCGGCGGATGCATTCGACGATCCCGGTCTCGCCCACCGCGGACACATCGCCACTGTCGATCACCCCGACCTCGGTCCAGTGCACATTGAAGCGCCTCGCTTCAAGCTCTCCGCCACGCCTGCGCCAGTGCCCGTGTGGCCCGGCTCCACCTTCGGCCAGCACAACGACGAAGTCCTCCGCGGCATTCTCGGCATGGACGACGACGAGATCGTGGAACTGGTCGCCGCCGAAGCTCTCGAATGATCGCCCGCTGTCGGAGCCGCGACTGGTAAGGAGCGGGCGGTTCGCCTTACCCGAGTCGCCCGCAAACGGCTCCAGCCCTTGCCGCGTCACCGCACGACCCCGTATAGTACTTACTATTCGTATGCCGGTAACGACCGGTGAGGAGATCCAGTGACAATCGAACTGACTGACGAAATGCGCGAATCGCTCGCCACCGCCGTCAAAGACGGTGCGCCTGTCCTTGTCGCAAGCGCTTCCGCTTCGGGCGTCCCCGATGTCGTGTTCAAGGGCAGCGCCATGGTCTGGGATGCCGATCACATTGCCTTCTGGGAACGTGCTCGCGGCCAGACCATGCGCAACCTCGAGGAGAACGGCCAGGTCTGTCTGATGTATGCCAACCTCGCCGCGCGCAA
>JBKKBS010000531.1:0-4943 GCA_046713815.1 Tepidiformaceae bacterium | reverse complement strand
CGCATGGTGCGGACGTGGGGCGACTGCTACGGCTATCTGATGGTGGCGAGCGGCCGCGCGGACGCGATGCTCGACCGCGAGATGAACCTCTGGGACGTGGCCGCGCTCTACCCCGTGATTACGGAGGCGGGGGGCCGCATCACGACATGGTCTGGCGAGGATCGCGTCGGAGACAGTTCGATTGCCACCAACGGCCGACTGCATGCTGCCGTCCTTGGTGCGGTTCACGGGCCAGGGTAAGGCCGGGGCGACGCCGGTGCCGGCGCACCCCGTTGCCTCGGTTTCGGTCAGGCCGTGGCGGCCTTGCCGATCTTGAACATCTTGGTGCCACATTCGGGGCACTTGCCCTCCGTGGCGGGCTTCCCATTCTTCATGGTGATGGGCGTGGCGTTCAACATCTCTCGCTGGGTCCTGCACTTCAGGCAGTAAGCTTGCATTCGATTTCTCCTTCGTGTGCGACGACGGCGCACGGGTTCCACAAAAATGTTCTAGCGCCTATACGAATTACTGAAAGCGCCAGGAACCCTTCCAAGCATAATACCCCGCGAAACGTTCGTGTCAACAGGGTAGCCGAATCTGTAAGCGACATAAAACACAAGAAACCAGATTCAAAGCGTTAAGACTTTAAGCGGCCGCAACATTCCCGAGCCCGAGAGCCGGCCGATGCCGATCAACTCGCCTCCCATCGTGTACATCCGGAGGGCCTCGGATTCGACGTCCGACTCGACTTTGACGCGACGTCCGTGGGCGATGGCGGAGGCATGTTCCTCGTTGACGATGGCGGCGGGCAGGCTGGTGATGCCGTCGTCGGGCGGAGTCACGACCTCCTCGAAGCGGCCCGCGTCGGCGAGGCGCTGGAGGGTGTCCAGCGTCCAGGCGTCACTCACGTAGAACGGTCCGGCGGCGGTGCGGCGCAGAGCGGAGAGGTGTGCCGCCGACCCCATGGCCTCACCGATATCGCGGGCAATGCCGCGGATGTACGTCCCGGCCCCACAGCGCACGCTCACGGAAAGCGTCGCCGGGCCGATCGGCCTGAGGGCGACGGCATGCACCTGGACGGGACGAGGGGCGAGCGCGGGATCGCCGCCCTTGCGCGCCACGGTATAGGCGCGTCGCCCTGCGACCTTGACCGCGCTGAACGCTGGCGGCCGTTGGCTGATCGTGCCCGTGAATTGGGATTCGAGAGCGCGGAGCAGTGCGTCGCTCAACTCAGGAATCGGCTGTCGCTCAAGTATGTCACCTTCGGTGTCGTCCGTGGTCGTGGACATCCCCAGCGTGATTTCGCCTTCGTACGTTTTGTCGTGGCCGGTCATGTATTCGACGAGGCGGGTGGCGTTGCCGAGGCAGACCACAAGCATCCCCGTGGCCATGGGGTCGAGCGTCCCCGTATGACCGATCTGCCGTTGCCGGGCGAGGCCGCGCAGCTTCGCAACGACATCGTGGCTGGTCCAGCCCTGGGGCTTGTCTACGAGAAGGATGCCGTGGTGGTGGGGCTCAGCCTTCTTCGTTTTGAGCATCCTCATCGGGCGCCTGGTTCGCGCGTGTGATAAGCGACGCCAGCCGCGCGCCGCGCTCGATGGAAGGATCGTAGCGGAAATCGAGCATGGGGATGATCTTCATCTTCAGCCGGTGCACGAGTTCGCGATGGAGAAAGGGGGCAGCGTGCCGCAGACCGGCGACGACTTCGTCACGGTCACCGGGGTCGCCGAGATGGGAAATGAAGACGGGCGCCCGGCGCATGTCGGGCGAGGTGCGTACCTCGGTGATGGAGACGAGGCCGTGATCGACGCGCGGATCCTTTACCTCGCGGAGGAGGAGTTCGCTGATCTCCTCGCGGAGCAGTTCATTTACCTGGCTGGTGCGCCAGCTCATCGTCCGGTCTCCAGGGGGAGCGCGCGGTTAGACGCGCTCCTCGTGAACGAACTCGATGACGTCGCCTTCCTGGAACTTGTCGAAGCCCGAGATGACGACACCGCACTCGAAGCCCTCGCGCACTTCGCGGACATCGTCGGCGAGGCGCTTGAGGCCCTCGCAGCGGCCCTTTCCGATCTCCTTGCCGCCGCGCTGGATGCGTGTCGCCAGGCCGCGTCGAATCGTCCCGTCCGTGACGTAGCAGCCGGCGATCTGGCCCATCTTCGAAGACTTGAAGAGCGCACGCACCTCGGCGTGGCCGTCAATGACCGTCTGGTAGACGGGCTCGTACATGCCCACGAGCGCCTTCTGAATATCCTCGATCAACTGGTAGATGATCGTGTACGTGCGGATGTCGATGCCCTCCGCCTCGGCGCGCTTCTTCGCGGAGGGGTCGGTCTTCGTGTTGAAGGCGAGGATGATGCCGTTCGAGGCTTCAGCGAGCATGACGTCGGAGTCGCTCACGGGGCCGGTCGCGGCATGAATGATCTTCACCTTGATCTCATGGTTGCTAAGGCGCTCGAGCGAACTTTTCACGGCCTCGGCGGATCCGCGCACATCGGCCTTGAGGATGATGATCAGCTCCTTCAGCTTGCCTGCGCTGATCTCGTTGAAGAGCGTGTCAAGGTTGACGTGCGCGTGTTCCGTCTGCTCCGACGCCTCGCGCGTGCGGCGGCGCTGCTCGACGAGGACGCGGGCGGTGCGTTCGTCGCTGACGACGCGGACGCGGTCGCCGGCCTCGGGCACGACTTCGAGTCCCATGATGACGCAGGGGAAGGCGGGCGCGGCTTCGCGGATGCGGTTGCCCTTGTCGTCGAACATGGCTTTGACTTTGCCGCTGATCTCGCCGACGACCATCGCGTCACCCTGGCGGAGCGTGCCGCGCTGGACGAGGACGGTGGCAACGGGCCCGCGGCTGGTGTCCATCTCCGCTTCGATGACCACGCCAGAGGCAGGGGCATCGGGGTTGGCCGTCAGCTCCGCGACTTCGGCCACGAGGTTGATTGCTTCGAGGAGGTCGTCCAGGCCGGTGCCCCTGGTGGCCGAGACGGGGACCGTGACGACGTCGCCGCCGAAGTCTTCGACCACGATGCTGTGCTCGGTGAGCTGTTGCTTCACACGGTCAACGTTCGCGCCAGGAAGGTCGATCTTGTTGATCGCAACGATGATCGGCACTCCGGCGGCGACGACGTGGCTGATCGCCTCGATTGTCTGGGGCATGACGCCGTCGTCGGCTGCGATGACGAGGATCGCGATGTCCGTAACCTGGGCGCCGCGGGCGCGCATCGCAGTGAAGGCGGCGTGCCCGGGCGTGTCGATGAAGGTGATGGGCTTGCCATCCTTCACGACCTGGTAGGCGCCGATGTGCTGGGTGATGCCGCCCGCCTCGCCCGCCGTTACATGCGTGCTGCGGATGGCGTCGAGGAGGCTCGTTTTGCCATGGTCAACGTGGCCGAGGATGGTGACCACCGCCGGGCGCGGCTTGAGACTCGCCGGGTCATCGACGATCACTTCGTCTTCGAGAAGGGCGGGCGCCGCGACCTGTTCGACTTCCTGTTCCTCGGGGTCGAAGCCGAGATCCACGGCGACGACGGCGGCCGTGTCGTAGTCGATCGTCTGGTTGATGGAGGCCATGACGCCGTTCGTCATGAGGCGCTTGATCACTTCGACGCCGGAGACCTCCAGGAGGTCGCCAAGTTCCTTCACGGTGAGCGCGGGCGGGATGCTGACGGACGGCGCTCGCGTAGTCTGGGGTGCTGTCATAAGGGTTCGCTTTCTTCCGGGGCTGGCAACGCGAGGGCGAAGGCGCGGAGCGCCTCCACATCTTCCCGAGCCGGGGTGATTTTCAGTGCGTGATTAATGGTACTGCCTTTGAGCGCTTTCTCCCAACACGGGCGGGAGGCGTGGACGTAGGCGCCGCGGCCGTTGGCGCGGCCGGTGGCGTCAACGGCAACGCGTTGCTCGGGAGTACGGACGATACGGACGAAGGATCGCTTACCGGCTTCCTCGCGGCAGCCGATACAGGTGCGTTGGGGCACATGGCGTGCGCGTGGCGCGCGGGCTGCCGGCATGTGGGCTCCTCACTAGTGTATGCGGCCGGAGTAGTTGATCTCTTCTTCGTCGTCCTCTTCTTCTTCCTGGCGGGCGCGACGCTTCTTGGGCAAGAGCTTCTTGGCGGCCTCTTCCTCTTCGGCCTGGCGCCGGGGGAGCACATCCTCCGCGAAGCGGATGCCGCTGGGACGTGTCTCGATGACCACCGCCGTCGGGATCTCGTACTCCTCTTCGTCCTCTTCCTCGCCGTAGTCCTCGGCCTCGCGCTCTTCGCCCACGGGGATGGGGATCTGGGCGAAGGCGTCGGCGAAGCGCACGTCTTCTTCCTGTTCGCCATCGTCGGCGGGCGCGCGTGAAGGCGCCAGAGAGGGGGCGGCGGATGCCATTGGCTGCGGGTAGGGCTGGAGCAGTTCCGCGGCTGCGGCGATCTCTTCGGCCTCCGTAATGATGTCAATGTCGGGCGTCTCGCCCTCGGCGAAGGGCACGAAGGAGGCCGGCGCCTCGGCCGTCTCGGGATCGGTCGACTGCGCGGCCGTCTCGCTGCGGATGTCGATCCGCCAACCCGTCAGCTTGGCCGCGAGGCGGGCGTTCTGGCCCTCCTTGCCGATCGCGAGCGAGAGCATCTTGTCGGGCACGATGACCGTCGCCTTGCGCTCTTCGACGTCGACGGCCACTTCCGTGATCTGCGAAGGGCTGAGGGCGTTCGACACGAAACTCGCGGGGTCCGGGTCCCATTTGATGATGTCGATGCGCTCGCCCGTGAGCTCGTTCACGATGTTCTGGATGCGCGACCCGCGCATGCCAACGCACGCGCCGATGGGGTCGATGTTCTGTTGGCGCGAGTACACGGCGACCTTCGAGCGATGGCCGCCCTCGCGCGCGATCGACTTAATCTCGACGGCGCCGCTGGCGACTTCCGGCACCTCCATCTCCAGCAGGCGGCGGAGGAGGCTGCGGTGGCTGCGGCTGACGACGACCTG
>JBKKBS010000530.1:0-7511 GCA_046713815.1 Tepidiformaceae bacterium | reverse complement strand
CTCGCGGCCGCGGGCGTCGCCTACGAGGACCTCGGCACGAACTCCGGCTCCGTCCTCTGTTCGATCGAGGACACCGGCTGCTTCGACGCGGGCAGCTACGACCAGTGCTGGTGCAAATGTTCGGGCTCCGGCGGCAATAGTTGCGTCTACTGGGCCTTCTTCACGCGCGACCATGGCAGCCCCTGGGCCTACTCCTCGCGCGCCTTCGACCGCACCAGCTCGAACGACGGTGACCTCCACGCCTGGCGGTGGGGCCAGGGCGGGGCCAGTTCGGCGCCGAGGCCCTCGGACACGCTCACGTTCGAATCGGTCTGTGGCCACCCCCCGCGCGGCGGCGCCGCCCCGGTGACGCCGGCCTCCACGTCCATCCTCACGCCGCCCCGCGCGTCTACCGAGCCCCCGGCGCCGGACTCGGAGTCAACAACGGCCCAGCCGGCCAGCGAGCCGCCGACGACCTCCGTCACGCGGACATCGGCGCTTACTCCCGAAGTATCGGTGACGTTTACGGCCACGCCGGCGCAGCCAACGCCACTGCCTCCTCGCACCGCCGGCCGTCCCTCGGAGGGCAACGATGGCGGCGGCATCGCGGCACTCGTGGCTTTCGGGGCCATCGCCGTTCTGCTCCTCGGGGGTATCGGCGCGGCAGCCTACTGGAGGCGCTCCCATGGCGGTTAGCACCTCGCGGGCGCGACCAGCATCGTTGATGACGCCCTCGTTCGGCGCGGTCACCTTCGTCGCGCTGAACCTGCTCGGATTGCTGGCCTATCTCCATCCCTTCATTTCCGCGAGCGCCACGCAACCGGATTCACGCTGGTTCGAGCACAACACGGATGCCCCGCTCGTGTTCGCGGCCGTGGCGGCGCTTTGTCTCGTCCTGATTGTTGTCGAACTCACGGACGGCGGCATGAACAGCAAGTCAATCGCCGTGCTCGGCGTGCTCTGTGCGATGGCGGCGGCGCTGCGCACGATCACGCTCCCGGCGGGCGCGAACCTCTACTTCTTCCTCGTCATCCTTGGCGCGTACGCCTTTGGGCCCAGGCTCGGTTTTTTGCTTGGGGCGCTGTCCTTCTTCCTGAGCGCGATCGTCACTGGCGGTGTCGGCCCATGGCTCCCGTTCCAGATGTTCGCGAGTGCCTGGATAGGGCTTGGCGCTGGACTGCTCGGCGGCGCGACGCGGGCCGGCGGTATCCGCGGACGCCCAGAGGTGCTGCTCGTTGTCGCCTTCGGGGCGCTCGCGGGCATCCTGTTCGGGGCGATCACGAATCTCTGGTTCTGGCCGTTCTGGGCCGCCGGCCCTGACGTGACCTACCAGCCCGGCATCGGCCTTTCGGAGGCGCTGCGCCGCTATTGGAACTTTTACCTGGTCACGAGCTTCGGCTGGGACCTCCTCCGAGGCGTCTGCAACGCCGTCGTCCTCGCGATCGTCGGCGGCCCCCTCCTGCGTGCTCTCTTGCGCTTCCGCGACCGCTTCTCCTGGGACCGCGTACCGTCCTAAGGTGCTCATCGGCGTTTCTGGGACCGAGCGAGGGACGCGCGGCCCCGGACGCGCGGTCTGCCGGAGGAGGCATTTTGTAACTTTCCTTACGTATTGACATGCCCCGGCGCGGGTGTACTGTGGAAGGTGGCACCAGCGACGGAGAACCCGACCGGGACAGTCCGGATCAAGGTCCCGTTTTCGCGGATACCGGGAGGAACATGAGTATGCGTAGCAAGCTCCACGGCCTCTTCGGAGTCTGGATTGTGCAGAGGACAGGTCCGCGTTAGCGGACCGCACATAGCACCCACGCGAAGGCCTTAACTTCGACATTGCCCGGACGCAGCAAGCCATGCACGAAGCTGGCGCGACCGGATCGCTCCTCTCAGGAGCGGCGAACGTAACAAGACGAATGGCGCTTCGCTTGGGCTCGCCGTCCTTCACCGCCCGGTGAACGAGTGTGCAGAGAAACCTTTCAGCAGGCCCCGGAATCGGGGCCTGCTTTGCGCCCCGCCGCGGATGCCGACTGACCACCGCATTGCGAGACGGCCGCCTGCAAGTCCGCGCTCAACCGCGTAAAGGGGATGCAGTTCTTCGGCTGGTCGCTCAACCCCTGCATGGGCTGCGTCCACCGCTGCACGTTCTGCTATGTGCGTGCCTTCGAACGCAGAGACGACAGGCCCTCGGACGATCGCTACGGGACCGATCCGCATCAAAACGAATGTCGCCAAGGTGCTTCGCGCCGAGCTGGCGCGGCGCTCGTGGAGGCGCGAGCTGGTCGCAATCGGGGCGGCGACCGTCCCCTACCAACCCGCCGAGGGTTGGTATCGCCTCACGCGCCGGTGCATCGAAGCACTCGCCGACGCGCGCGCCACTGAGCATCACCCGTTCACCCCTGGTGATTCGTACGGACGCGAATGGCGATCTGATGCGGGCGGCACGATTTAGCGGCGATCCAACGGTTCGTAGACTTGGGGCAGTCCGCAGCGGCCGCTCACCGTATCAAAGCTCGCGTCGGGCCCGGCCATATCTCCAAGCAGCCGCGTCCCGTGCGACTCGCGTGCCGCAAGCAGCGTGCGAAAGGCGGCGAACTCCGCCATCGACAACGTTTCGCCCAAGGCGATACGGCGGCAGCACTTGCTGGAGAACGTGCGGATGAGTGTCGCGTACATCGCTATTCCCAGCGCGTGGGCACGCGGATCTGCTCGAACTCTTCCTTGCCCACGAGTCGCAGGATAGCGTCCCACTCGTCCAGCTCCCACTCGCCGACGAAGGTCACGGCGGAGCCCTTCTTGCCGGCGCGGGCCGTACGCCCCACGCGGTGGATGTACTCCTCCGGATTTTGCGGCACATCGAAATTGATAACGTGCAGGATGTCGGGGATGTCGAGGCCGCGCGCCGCCACGTTCGTCGCCACGAGGAACTCGATCTTGCCCGAGCGGAAGTCGGCCATCACGCGGTCACGTTGCCCCTGCCGGAGGTCGCCATGGATGGCCTCCGCGCCGACGCCGTTGCGCTGCAGTGACTCCGTCAGGCGGTCTACCCCGACCTTCGTATTGCGAAAGACCAGCGACTTGCCGAGGTCCATCTCTTCGTAGAGATGCTTCATCGCCCGGATCTTGTCGCGCTCGGAGACCTCGCAGAAGTAGTGGGCGATGCCCTCGGCCGTGACTTGTTCGGGCGTGACCGAAACTTTGCGCGCGCCGCGCATGTAGCGGTAGACGAGCCGCTCGATGCTCGTCGGCATCGTCGCGCTGAAGAGCGCCGTCTGTCGATCCTTTGGTGTGAGCCGCAGAATGTGGTCTATGTCGCGGGCGAAGCCGATGTCGAGCATCTGGTCCGCTTCGTCGAGCACGGCAAAGCGGATGTCGCGCAGGGAGAGCGACTTTCGATGGAGGTGGTCCATCACCCGTCCCGGCGTCCCCACAACCACTTGTGCGCCCCCTTCGAGAGACTCGAAGTCTTTACGCAGGGGGCGGCCGCCGACGAGCACCATCGTCCGGAACCCATAGAAGCGGCCGAGCAGGTCGAGCACGTCGTGCACCTGTGCGGCGAGTTCGCGCGTGGGCACGAGCACAATGGCCTGCACTGTCCTCAACCCAGGGTCGATGGCCGTGGCGAGGGGCAGCCCGAAGGCGATCGTCTTGCCGCTTCCAGTCTGGGCGATGCCCACAAGGTCGTCGCCCGCGAACAGGATCGGGAGCGACTCTTCCTGGATGGGCGTGGGCGTATCGAAACCCTGCGCCGCGATCGCGTCCAAACCAGTCGCGTCTACCCCCAACGTCCGGAACGCCTCGGAGACCGGCGCGAGCGCTGGGAGAGCGGCTGGACCGGTGGGAGCCGGAACTCCACCAGGCGCCTTCACGCCTCGCCGGTTGCGAGGGCGACGTTTTCGTGAAGGAGCGTCGCTTAACGCCGGAAAATCAGTTCCGGGCGTCGGAGAGGCCAGCACAGTCACAGGTGCCGGGGTGGGCTCGACCGCCGCCCTCGGCTCAGAGTCCATGGCCTGCTTTCGCCCAAGTCTAAATAATCGCAATCCTTACCTCGTATCCCGCGCGCCATGCAGGACCGCGAGAATTTCAACATGATCCCCTCGGACGGCGTACCAGATGCGATACGGTCCCGAGAACACCTCTCTGACCACGCTGGTCTGGAACTCAGGAACCACTCGCCCTGAGTCGGGAAACTCCCCGATCTGCCGAAAGCGGCGGACGATCGTGGTTATCGTTCTATCCGTTGCAAACGGCGCTGAATCGAGCGACATACGCTTCGATCTGATCGAGAAACGCCTGGGCATCGTCCGTGATGACGACTTTCAATCAGCGAGACCCAGCTCACGTTCGACCTCCTCGAGGTCCACAAGTCGCCCAGCAGCGGAATCCGCCAGGCCACGTTCGATCGCTGCGCTTTCGTCGGGGGTCAATGGCCGCGGCGATTGCGCCTGTTCGGCTGCGAGCCAACCGAGGGTCCACTCAGCCTCATCGTCCGCCATGTCGTCGATCAGTTCCCGAAGCGCTTCCTTCGCGGTCACGTCACTGATTGTACGACATCGCGGGATGGCCCGCCCGGCATTCAAGCGTCGATGCCAAGAGTCCGTTTGACGTCGGCCCATGGGATGCCTTCGCCAGCGTCAAGCCTGCGAATCGCATCAAGCGGCCTGCTTCTCGGCATCGGTGAGAGGCGGATGAGGTCTCGGCGCGAACAGTTCCAAAGCTCAAGCCAGCTCCCGGCTTCGTCTTCGTTGAGTTCTAGTAATCGCCCCTCCAGCACCTGCTTCGCCGTCATAGTCACAGTGTATCGCATTAGGCGGTCCCGTAGTGCGGACCACGGTTCCGCACGGACAGTCGGGGGCGAACGGCGTGCGTCGGTGGTCACCTCCTCGAAGTCGACAAGTCGCCCAGCAGCGGAATCCGCCAGGCGACGTTCGGTCGCGGCCCTCTCTTCGGGGGTCAACGGCCCGCACCGATTGCGCCTGTTCAGCTGCGAGCCAACCGAGAGTCCGGTCAACCCGATCGTCCGTCATGTCGTCGATGAGTTTCCGAAGCGCTTCCTTCGCGGTCGTGAATATCAGTGCACTCGATCACGCTTCCGCCCCCCTCGCGTAGAATGCGGCGGCATCGGGAGGTGGCCAGCACCATGAACGAATTCCAGACGATCCTGTACGAAGTAGAGAACGGGCGGGCGCGGATCACGCTCAATCGCCCCGAGAAGCTCAACGCGCTCTCCATGGAGCTGCAGCGCGAACTGAACGAGGCGCTCTGGGAAGCGGACAACGACAATCGCGTCCACGCGGTCATCCTGCGCGCCAACGGCCGCGCCTTCTCCGCGGGGTACGATCTTACGCCGATGGCGAACCGCCGCCCGGACGTCGCCGGCGAGCATTACACGGCCGTTTACCGCGGCGGGCGCAGCTTCGACGACGATGCCTGGCAGATGGAGCGAGCCCAGCGGCTGCGTATGGCGATCTGGGACATGCACAAGCCCGTGATCGCCCAGGTGCACGGCTACTGCCTCGCGGGAGGCACCGACATCGCCTTTCTCTGCGACATCGTTATCGCCGCCGAAGACGCGACTATCGGTTTCCCGCCAGCGCGGGCGATGGGCTCCCTGCCGAACCAGATGTGGATCTACCACTGCGGACCGCAGTGGGCGAAGCGCCTGTATCTCACGGGCGACACGGTCACCGGCGCCGAAGCCGCGAAGATCGGACTCGTGCTCAAGGCCGTTCCCCTCGAGTATCTGGAACGCGAGGTCGAGGGGCTCGTGGACCGGATGGCGATGATCGACACCGAACTCCTGAGTGCGAACAAGCGCGTCGTCAACCTCGCCATGGAGCTGATGGGTGCGCGCACGATGCAGCGCCTGGGCGTCGAGAATGACGCTCGCGCCCACCTGGCCCCGAGCGTGCGCGAATTCGGGCGCATCGCCGGCGAGCAGGGGCTCAAGGCGGCGCTCCACTGGCGCGATAACAAGTTTGGAGACGGGCGCGCGCGGGTGGAGGGCCCTGAGGTCCGCGACGAACACGGGCGGCTGGTATGAACGTCAAGGCCAGCACGTTACTGGCGGTGGCATCGATCTGGATGTGCATGATCGTGGCCGTCATTGCCGAGCCCGGCGCCTGGTGGGGTCTGATCTTCGCCGGCCTGGCGACGGCAAGCATCGGCTCGCGCATGTGGAAGAGCATCGGGCTTTCGAAGCTCATCGCAATCGCCGCCATTTGGCTGGGGACGGGGATCGCCATCGGCAGCGACGCGGACGCGACGTGGATCGCCGTCTTCGCTTTTCTGAGCACGGGAGCCGTCTCCTTCGGAGTGATGCGCCGCGACGCGGTCATCCTCGGCGTCGGAATCGCTGCCGCGTGGCTGGTCACGGGAATCGTCGCCGGGAGCGACAGCGGCGCCGCCTGGATTGCGATCTTCGCCTTCCTCACAACCGGCGCGCTCGCGAACAGCCGCGGCGAATGGGCGCGCGGCGGGTCAGCCACGGTCTGGTGGGTGGCGGCTGGCGTGCTCATGCTCATCGCTGGCGGCTGGTATTGGCTGGCCGTGCCCGCCTTCCTGCTCAGTGCCACCTCGATCGGCTTCTCCGACTTCCACCTGCCGCGTGGCATCGAGTGGGACCTGTTCGACCGCGACAACGACGACGAAGAGGACGATCTCGGCCCGCGTGTCGTCAATCCTCCCCGTTCGCCATAAAGCTGCGCTACGATCGGAAGCGATGAACGAACCCGACCCTGACGAAGATGGCCCCATCCTCGGCCCCGACGAGCGCGACCGCGACCTCCTGGACGGCACCTGGGAAGAGGACTATTACGCTGGCCGCGTGCGCACGCGCGACTGGCGCGCGATCACCGTCGGCATCTCTCTGCTCGTGCTCGTCGCCATGCTGGCGAGCATGTTCGCGGTGTTCCGGTGAACGTTACGCCGCTGGCCGGGAAAGTCGTGGCCATCATCGGCACCGGCAGCGACCTGGACCGGGCGATCGCCGTCGCCTGCGCGGAGGCGGGCGCGGACCTCGCGCTCGGCGCCGAGACGCCTGCCCGCGAACACGATTACGGCATGAACAGCATCGCTAACGAGATCTGGGCGCTCGGCCGTGAGCACTTCGTCCTCGTCCTCGCCAGCCCCGAGGACGGCTCCGAACTAGTCGCCGAAGCCCGCGCCCGCCTTGGCCGCTGCGACGCCCTCGTCACGCGCGATACCGTGGCAGTCGACATACCGGTGATCGCTCCCGACGAGACGGGGGACGCTACAGCCCAGGCCGTCGTTCGAGCGCTGGCTGGCCAGCGCCAGGCGCCTTCTCCTCCGCTCCACGCCATCGGAGAGTGACGCCCTACGCCGTGAGTGGGTCCCAAATCGCTGCGGCGGGCGAGTGCCGTCGCTCGATGGCATGGCGAATTGCATGGCAGTGGAATGCTCGCGCGCTACCGATGGAAGACTTCGGGTTCGCGGATGTGGAGGAAGCCAAAGACGGCGGCGATCAGGAGGATGACGCCGATCACGGAGTAGACGGCCTCGATGCCGAAGAGGCCGGCAAT
>JBKKBS010000529.1:0-2961 GCA_046713815.1 Tepidiformaceae bacterium | reverse complement strand
GCCCTGATTGCATCAGGCGGCAAGGCGGCCGTAAATGGCAAAGCTCGGGCCGGGGAAAGTAGATGAACATTCTGAAGAAAACACTCATGGTCTGGCTCGTCATCATCCTGGCACTCGCGGCGGCAGTGGCCTGCGGTGACGATGACGACGAAGGCGACGCCAGCAGCACGGGTACCGCCGCGCCGGCGGCGAGTGCGACGACACCCGCCGTGCAAACGGATCCTGCCGCGACGCTCAAGTTCGCCTGGGGAACGAACGCGGGCAGCAATTACGACCCGCACACCGCGCCCAATCCGTTCGTCAACATCTTTCTCTTCCCGGCCTACGATCGCCTCATCAACCTCACTCCCGACGGCAAACTCGAGCCGCAGCTCGCCGAATCGTGGACCTTTAAGGAAGCCGGCAAGGTACTCGAACTCAAGCTTCGGAGCGGCGTCACCTTCCACGACGGTGCGAAGTTCAACGCGGATGCCGTCAAGGCAAACTTTGATCGCGCGAAGACTGACACGAAGTCGACCCCGAAGGCCGACCTCACGCAGGTGGACAGCGTGGCCGTGGTGGACGAACTGACCGTCCGATACACGCTCAACGCGGCCGCAGGTTCCCTCCCGGCCCTTCTTGCGGACCGCGCGGGCATGATGATTAGCCCCACCGCTCTCAAGAACACAGACCTCGATCTCAAGCCGGTCGGTGCTGGGCCATACAAGGTTGCGAGCCACGAGCCCGGCAAGGTGATCGCATACGAACGCTTTGAGGGCTACTGGAAGAAGGATGAACAGCGAGTCGCCAGGATCGAGATTTCCATGGTCCTCGATCCCGCCACGCGGCTTCGTGCCCTGCGCTCAGGCGAAATCCAGGCCACTTCACTGAACCCGGATCAATACAAGGAAGCGGAGGGCGCTAAGGTCACCCTTGCGACCGACCCATATGTAGGCAGCTTCATCCTCTATCTCAACACGTCGCGCTCTGAGTTCGATGACGTGAAGGTGAGGCAGGCGATCGCGAAAGCTGTTGATCGAAAGGGCATCGCAGAAGCTCTCCATGCAGGCCGTTGCGAACCCACCGCGCAGGTCTTCCCCGCAGGCTACTGGGCAAACGATCCGAATACGAAGGGCGACTACCACAAGTTCAGCACGACCGACGCGAAGAAGCTGCTCAGCGACGCGGGGCTCCCGAACGGGTTCTCATTCACCGCCGTGGTCATCAACGTCCCGTTCTATTCGGCTCAGGCGGAAGCGGTCCAGGCTCAACTCGCGCAGATCGGCGTGAAGATGGAACTGCAGGTGGTTGAGCCCGCCCAACTGCTCGCCAAGTTCGCTATCGAAAAGTCCGTGGATGCGTACTTCTCAACCACAGGCGGCTTCATCGACCCGGCCAAGGCTGTCGCCCAACTGTACCTGCCGAACAGCACGTTAAACCCCGGTGGCTACAACAATCCGAGGGTTGTGGAACTCGCCAGCAAAGGACTCGAAGGGACCGACCAGGCGCAGCGGGCCACGTCTTATCAGCAGCTCAGTCGAATCACTGCGGAAGAAGCCGTGCACGTACCTGTCTGCAGCGGTCAGAGCATAACGGCGACCAACGGCAAAGTGGTCGGCCTGAGGCCGAACCAGGCGGGGAGTTACGACCTTCGCTACGCGGCCATAGCAAAGTAGGTCGCGTCGCCCAGCGTGATACCGGGGTGACGTCCAGCCCGGTGTCACGCCACGCCCCGGGGGTATGATACGCCCGTGCTTCCACTAGCCATCCGGAGGTTCACCCTCCTCATACCCCTGCTGTTCATCGTGTCGTTGGTGGTATTCGGCTTGCTGCTCATGGTTCCCGGCGACCCGGTATCCGTGATCCTTGGTGATCAGGCCACCCCCGAACAGATTCGTGAAGCCCGAGCGAACCTTGGACTCGATGATCCGGTGCATGTGCGCTACGGCCGCTGGCTCGGGAATGTGCTTCGCGGCGACCTGGGTACGTCGCTGTTCAGCAGTTACGAGGTGTCGGACGCGATCGTCGATCGGCTGCCCGTGACTCTCTCGCTCGTGGGTGTGGCGCTCCTCTTGGCGATCGGCACAGGCGTTCCCATCGGAATCATCGCCGGATCGCGACCTGGTAGCTTCCTCGACCGGTCGCTCACCATCGGGACATCCCTCGGTGTGGCCATGCCGAATTTCTGGCTTGGACTCGTACTGGTACTCGTCTTTGCACTGAAGCTGGATTGGCTCCCGGCCACGGGCTACGTCGGCATCACGACCAGTTTCACGGGATGGCTTGAGCACCTGATCCTCCCTGCCCTCACGCTCGCCGCATCCTCATCCGCGGAGCTCGTGCGCCAGACACGAGCGTCGATCATCGAGGTTCTGCAGCAGGACTACATCCGGACTGCGCGAAGCAAGGGGCTCAATGAGTTCCGCGTCGTCACCGGTCACGCGGTGAAGAACGCGATGGTGCCGGTAATAACGGTCGCCGGCCTCGCCGTTAGCCGCTGTTTCGCGCTCTCCATCATCGTCGAACAGATATTCGGGATGCAGGGCGTCGGTAGCCTGGCGGTGCGCGCCGTTTTCGACCGGGACATTCCGATGATTCAGGGCGTCGTCCTCGCCGCGACGGTGGTTGTGCTGGTTACCAACCTTCTCGTCGATCTCTCCTACACACTGTTCAATCCGCAAGCGAGGGCTGCATGACGGCGGCGTCACCATCGGTAGAAGCAGGCGCCCCCCGCCGCCAGCGGATGGCGGTTGAGTCCCCGTGGGGAAGATTCGTGCGCCGCTTCAGGAGACAGCGAGTCGGGCTCGTTGCGCTTGGGTTTCTTGTTCTGATGGCACTAGTGGCCGTGCTAGCACCGGCCCTCACGCCCTATGACCCGACGTCGCAGGCGCTGCGTGACCGGCTCCAAGACCCCAACTCCACATACTGGCTCGGGACTGATGACCTGGGACGCGACGTACTCTCACGGATGCTCATTTCTAC
>JBKKBS010000528.1:0-2827 GCA_046713815.1 Tepidiformaceae bacterium | reverse complement strand
GCCTGTGGCGGGTTGATGATGCCGATCAGCGTCTCCACGCCGTACGCCCCCAGGTTCGTGATCGTGAACGTGCCCGCGCCGTACTCGTCGGCGCGCAGGTGACCGCCCTTGGCCCGTTCGACCAGGTCCTTGGACTCCACCGCGATACGCCCTAACGACTTGTTCCCGACGTCAAGCAGCGCGGGCGCAATGAGCCCCGCGTCGAGCGCGATGCCGATGTCGATGTTGACCTGCTCGTGGAACTGCAAACGCTCGTCTGTGTAGGCCGCGTTGAATTTCGGGTGGCGAAGCAGCGCGAGCGCGCACGCTTTGACCACAAGGTCGTTCACGCTCACACGCTGCTCCTCGGTTGCCGACTCGTTGAGCTGCTTGCGGAAGGACATCGCGTCGGTCATGTCGATGTCGAGTGTGAGGTAGTAGTGCGGCTGTTGCTGCTTCGATGCCGTCATGCGGCGGGCAATCGCCTGGCGCATCTTGCTGAGTCCCTCGACCCGATCCCCAGCCCCTCCAGTCCGAATCGGCGAAGGGGCGGAGGGACGGAGGGGCACTGCCACCTCCCCATTCGCTGCCGCCGGAGCGGGGGTGGGGGCGGCAGGGCGGGAGGGCGCTTCTGCCGGGGCGATAGCTGTGGGAGCCGCCGCGACGGCTCCAGATTTGATTGCTGTTTCTACGTCGCGGCGAAGAATGCGGCCGTCCGGTCCACTGCCCGTGAGATTGCGGACGTCGAGCCCCGATTCGCTCGCGATGCGCCGCGCCACGGGCGAGATACGAATCCGCGCGGTCGCTTCGGCTGGCTCCGCGACGCGGCCATTCTGGCCCCCGTCGATCTGCTCTTGCATCTGCTCGGCCCCGGGCGCGGGCGCGGGTGGTGGCGCCACTTCGGGAGACTGGGCGGGCGCGGAGGCCTCCGGATCGGCCCCCTCCGCTGGAGACCCTTGCACCTCGGCCCCGGTCGCCACCGTGGCGGGTTGCGCCTGTTCGACTGTGCGGCGAGGAGGCGTCTCCGCCGGCGGCTTGCGCTCGCCCGCCGCTGGCACTTCGCCTGCCGCGCCCAGCAGCGCAATCACTTCGCCCACGGGCACCGTCTCGCCCTCTGCCACCACTTGCTGTAGTAGCGTGCCTGCGTCGAACGCCTCGAGTTCTACCGTGGCTTTGTCCGTCTCGATCTCTGCTATCAGATCACCGCGCGCGACCTGGTCGCCCACCTGCTTGAGCCATTTGACAAGGGTGCCTTCGGTCATGTCGGCGCCCATCTGGGGCATGGTCACATCGATGGCCATGGACGACTCCTTCGGGCTACATCATCGCGAGGACGGCTTCGACGACATCCTCTTCGGAGGGGAGAGCGGCGAATTCCAAGTTTCGATTGTAGGGCATCGGCACATCCTTGCCGGAGACGCGCGCCACCGGCGCATCGAGCCAGTCGAACGCTTGCTCCATCAGGATCGCCGAGAGTTCGCCCGCGAACCCGCCGAAACGCCAGTCGTCTTCAACGACCACGGCCCGGTTCGTCTTCTTCACCGACTTTACGAGACTCTCCGTGTCCAACGGGCGCAGCGTGCGCAGGTCGATCACCTCGGCCGCAAGCCCCTCCTGGTCCTGGAGGATCTGGGCGGCGCGCAGCGCCTGGTGGACGCTCCCGCCATAGCCAATGATGGTCACGTCCGTGCCCTCGCGCAGGATGTTCGCCTGGCCGAACTCGACGAGGACATCCGCGCCCTCGGGGACTTCGCCCTTCACGCTGTAGAGCGCCGCGTGTTCGATGAAGATGATCGGGTTCTCGTCCCGCAGGGCGCGCTTGAGGAGGCCCTTGGCGTCGGCCGGGTTCGACGGAGCGACTACCTTCAGGCCCGGGAAGTGCGCGTAGAGCCCTTCGAGGCTGTGACTGTGCGTGGCGCCCAATTGGCTGCCCGCGCCGCTCGCCATACGGATCACCATTGGCACCGACATCTGCCCGTTCGACATGTGGTACAGCTTTGAGGCGCTGTTAATGATCTGGTCGAATGCCACGAACGAGAAGTTCACGGTCATGATCTCGACCATCGGGCGGAGGCCGCCGACGGCTGCGCCCACGCCAGCGCCCACAAATGCGGACTCGGAGATGGGCGTGTCGCGCACGCGCTCCTCGCCAAACTCTTCCAGGAGCCCCTTGGTCACGGCGTAGGAGCCACCATAGGCGGCGATATCTTCGCCCATCAGGAAGACGCGCTCGTCGCGGATCATCTCCTCGCGCAGCGCCTCGCGCAGCGCGTCGCGCATCCGCATCTCAACCACCTGGGCTCTCCTTGTAGATCTTGTCCATCAGGGTGGTGATGTCCGGCTGAGGGCTCGCCTCGGCAAAGTCGATCGCTTCCTGGATCTCGGTCTCGACGCGCTGGTTCAATTCGGCGATGCGGTCATCGTCGATGAGGCCGCGGTCGCGCATGTAAGATTTGGTGCGCTCGATCGCGTCCTTCCTGCGATAGTCCTCGATCTCTTTCTTGGTGCGATAGAGCTCCGGATCGGCCATTGAATGGCCCTTATAGCGGTAAGTCATCGCTTCGATGAAGTACGGGCCGTTGCCCGCGCGGCAGTGCTCGACTGCCTTCTGCGTCTCCCGGTACACCTCAATCACGTCCATGCCATCGATGCGCACACTCGGGATCTTGTACCCCTCGGCGAGTTTGTAGATGTCGTTAACGATCGATTCCTGCAGCGAGACGCCCATGCCATAGCCGTTGTTCTCGCAGAACCAGAGCACCGGCAGCTTCCACAGCGCCGCCAGGTTCATCGTTTCGTGCCATTCCCCTTCGCCAACGGCGCCGTCACCGAAGATGCACATGATCAC
>JBKKBS010000527.1:0-3130 GCA_046713815.1 Tepidiformaceae bacterium | reverse complement strand
GGTCACCGGCGATGAACTCGACCTGCGTGAGGAATGTGCAGAGCGTGCACATCGCCCACTCAAGGTCTTCGGGGAGCTCCTTGATCTCGTGCCAGGGGATGTCCGCCGCGCTCGACCACTGGCGCTGGTTCGCCTCTTCATAGAGAAGCATCGCGCTTTCGGACCACACGTCCGCCTTGTTCTTGTACTGGCGCGCATGGCGACCTGAGCGTGGGTCCGCCGCCGCGCCGCGCGCTCCAAAGATCGAGATGCCCGCCTCGTCCTTCGCTTCGATCCCGTAGGTCAGCTTGTTAATCTGTTCGAGGGTCAGGCCCCGCCGGCCCACCTGGACTCGCATGTCCTGTTCGGTATCGAGGTTCAACCAATCGAAGTTCAGTCCCGGTGCTTCGACGAACGTTGGTGAGGTCATTGGCACTCTCCTTCAGCCGGCATCGCCCGGCAATACCCCAAGTGTATACCACAAATAGCTAGCGTGGCGCTAAGAATCGGTGCGAAATTTGCCACTATGTTGGACCGGCACGGGCAACACAGGCCGTATCCAACCCCGTGGGGATGTGTCCGGAAGTGCCGAACGGCGACTAACGTGGGCGGACTGAGTCTCGGACTGTGGCTACCGGGGAGTCCAGGCTACGAAGGAGACTTTCGGAACCGGATAGCGGTCCGGACTGATTCCAAATGTCGCGAACGTCGGTCGTCCGGTGCGGAAGGCTTCTTCCCACGGCACGTTGTTCACGAGACCGTAGAACCCAGGCTCTTCGCCGACGTACCTGAACGCAAACTGCAACACCTGATCTGCGTCCGGATGCCGGACGATGAGAAGGCAAGCGAACTCGGCGCAGTCTGCGCCCGGTTCAGCACTCAAGCATCCCACGCCTCCCACCCGGACGTCGGGGGAACCGTCGGACAGCTGCTCGGCGGCCTTCAGAGAAGAGGCGAGGAAAGCTTGCGTGTGGTCCCATGTTTGGAGACCGGCTGCTCCACCCGCCTTGCCCGCGCCGAATGCGTCGACCGAGTCACCCGGTTGTCGAGGCGATGAGCACACACTCGCGCTAAGATTTTCTGGAGTGGAAGGACAGACAATCTGGATGGGGAGACTGAGCGACTTTGCTCGCCCAAAGTCAGCCGATTGCAGCGCGGTCGCGAGCGCGACGGCCGTCGAGCATGGCCGCTGATCCATCAACGGACACTCGCTCGGAGCAGCGAACAGCCAGCGAAATGATTGGTCCTCCGCAGCGGCCAGATTCGTCGTGGTCGTCGGCGACGCCGCGGTCGAGGTGGGCTCCGTGTCAGAAACCGTCGGGGAGTCATCCCCGCCCCTCAAGGCGAGCACGCCGGCGACGGCAGCGATGCCTACCACGGTCAGCCCTGCCAACGCCGGGGCGATCCACTTCCCCGCCACGCCCGCACCCGTGAGCGCTCGAAACAGCCGTGCGAAGCGGGGCGTGAGCCCGTTTCGGCGCCGCCAGTACTCTGCTGCCTCCTCGCGTGTCTCTGCATCCAACTTCGAGAGGATCTCGCGCATGTGCCACTTCGCCCCATCGAGCGAGATGGCCAGCGCTTCCGCAATCTGTTGGTTCGTCTTGCCACCCACGACCATCCCCAGCACCTGCGACTGCCGGGGAGTCCAGCCATAGTCGGTCGCCAGGCGCTCACGCATCGTTGGTTTGTTGGATGTCGTGTCCATGAATCGAGACTACGACTCCCTGGACGGGCTGTCCCTACACTCAGGTAAAGGTGCCCACCACGCGTCCCCGCTGGACAACCGCCCGAGCCACCGCACAGAATCGACCGCACACCGTCCCACGAGGATCTTACCAATGACCAATCACCAATCTTCAACCTCCACCGGCCAGGGCGGCCACTTCGACGCCGTCATCGTCGGCGCCGGATTCGCCGGCCTCTACATGCTCCATCGCCTCCGCGGGCTCGGGTTCAGCGCGCGCGTGATCGAAGCGGGCGACGGTGTCGGGGGCACCTGGTACTGGAACCGCTACCCCGGCGCCCGCTGCGACGTCGAGAGTCTCGACTACCAGTACTCCTTCTCCGACGACCTCCAGCGCGAATGGAACTGGACCGAGCGCTATGCCACGCAGCCCGAGATCCTCAGGTACGTCAACCACGTCGCCGATCGCTTCGACCTGCGGTGCGACCTCCAGTTGGAGACGCGCGTGACATCCGCCGTCTTCGACGAGCCTTCCGACCGCTGGGACGTTCAGACCGACCGCGGCGACCACTACACCGCCCGCTTCTGCATCATGGCCACCGGCTGTCTCTCCGCCGCGCGCGTCCCCGACATGAAGGGCCTCGACAGCTTCGAAGGCGCCTGGTACCACACGGGCCAGTGGCCCCACGAAGGGGTCGACTTCACCGGCCAGCGCGTGGGCGTCATCGGCACCGGATCGTCCGGCATCCAGTCCATCCCTAAAATTGCGGCGCAGGCGTCGCAGCTCTACGTCTTCCAGCGCACGCCCAACTTCAGCCTCCCCGCCTTCAACGACCGCCTCAACCCGGACAAGGTCGCTGAGTACAAGACCAACTTCGCAGACCTCAAGCAACGCGCGCGCGAGTCCGCCGCCGGGCTGCTCGTCGACCCGAACGAGGAGTCGGTGCTCGCTGTTTCCGAGGACGAGTCGTCCCGCCAGTTCGAGACGCGCTGGGAACAGGGTGGGTTCCACCTCCTCGAGTCCTACATCGACCTCATGGTCACCAAAGACGCCAACGAACGCGTCGCCGACTTCGTGCGCACCAAGATTCGCGATGTGGTGGACGACCCGGAGGTCGCGGATGCGCTCTGCCCGCACGATCATCCTCTCGGCACGAAGCGGATCTGCATCGACAGCGACTACTACCAGACCTTCAACCGCGACAACGTCACGCTCGTTGACATCCGCAACGCTCCAATCGAAGAGATCACGCGCACCGGCCTTCGCACGCAGGATAAAGAATACGAGCTCGACAGCATCGTTTTCGCCACCGGCTTCGATGCAATGACCGGCGCGCTGCTCGCCATCGACATCCGCGGCCGCGCCGGCCAGTCGTTGCGCGAGAAGTGGGCCGCCGGCCCGCGCGCCTACCTGGGTGTCGCCAGCGCTGGCTTCCCAAATCTCTTCACCATCACCGGCCCCGGCAG
>JBKKBS010000526.1:0-2867 GCA_046713815.1 Tepidiformaceae bacterium | reverse complement strand
AGATCTTCCAGCAGGTCGACAGCGGCCGGCTGGCCCTGGCGAGCGCCTACAGCGTGATCCTGATGCTCGCCATATTCGTGCCCCTCGCGATCGCGCGATGGGTCTTTCGCGTGAAGGTGGATGCGGTTCAGTGATCAAGCCGGCGAAGCCTCGATAAGGCAGAAGCCGAGCGCCAGCGCCTCGATACTCCGCAGTTCGAGGCCGCACTGCGCGAGAAGCGCCTCGAATTCGACGCGTGTGCGTTCCCGGCCCGAGTGCGAGACCAGCATGTTGAGGTCCGCCCGGATGGTCCTGCGATCGGCGCCGTTGCCGGTGAGGCGTTCGGGCATCACGCGTTCCACGAGCAGGACTCGTGCATGTCGGGGCATGGCGCGCCTGCAATGGGAGAGGATCGCGGCCGCGCGCTCGTCGTCCCAGTTGTGCGCGATGCTCTTGAGAAGATAGGCGTCGGCACCCGCGGGCACGCTCTTGAAGAAGTCCCCGGCCACCAACTCGCAGCGCCCCGCCAGATCGGAGCCTTCGATGCGGGCGCGTGCGCCGTCAATGGCATGGGGAAGGTCGAAGAGCACTCCACGCAGGTGGCCATGCATGCCCAGGAGAGCAACCAGGAGCTTTCCGTATCCGCCGCCCACATCGACGATGCGCTTCGCCCGCGAGAAATCATGGGCGCGGCTCACGTCGGCCGCGATGAGCCCGGTGAGCTCGACCATCGCGCAGTTGAATGTCGAGGCGGCCGCGGGGTCCCCTTCGAGATGGGCGTAGCCGGCGCTCTGGCCCGCCAGCGCGCGCACGCTTTCACCGCTGCGGACGCTTTCCTGCAGGCGGCCCCATAGATTCCACCCATGGCGTGCGCCCCAGATGGCCGAGGCGTGCAGCGAGGGCTCGGTATCGGATGCGAGGAGTTCGCCCAAGGGCGTGAGCTTGAAGCTCGACGCGGGCTCTTCCACGCACAAGCCGAGGCTCGCCAGGCCCTTCAGCAGGCGGTGCAGCGAAGAGGGCACGCAGCCTGTCGCGTGCGCGAGGGATGGGAGGTCGTTGGTGCCGCGGCCGATCAGGTCGGCGATGCCAAGCTCGGCCGCGACGCCGATGGCCTGCGTGGTCCATTTGCCCTCGATCAGGTCGAGCAGTTGAGCGGCGCGGTCGGCCGCCGTGTCAGGCAATGTCATTGCCGCTCCAGCCCCGCCTCACGGAAGAATTGCGTCCAGACACGTTGGGCATCCGCCAGGCTCCGGGCGAGTTGCTCGGGTGTCATGCCTTCCGGAATGAGCGAGATCTTCTCGAGCTCCGCGCGGACCTCGGGCTTGGCGATGGCGGCATTGAGCTCCCTGGAGAGGCGCGCGACGATCTCGCGGGGCGTATTCGCAGGGGCAAGGAACATCTGGTAGCTCTGGACGGTGATGCCGGTGATGCCCGCTTCCGCCATGGTGGGGACGTCCGGCGTGAGTGCCGTCCGCTCGGGAACCAGGGTGGCGAGGATGCGCACCCGTCCCTCCTTCGAGTGGGCGAGAGCCCCGCCGACGGGACCGAAATAGAGTTGGATGCGGCCGGCGAGCAATTCGGTGACCACGCCGGACTTGTACGGGATCCTCACCATGTCGACGCCGGACGCCTTTACGAACTGCGCGGCGGCGAGCTGCTCCGCCGGATTCACCGTTCCGTAGTTGAGCTTCCCGGGGTTGGCGCGCGCATACGCGATGAAATCCTTCACCGAAGTGGCGGGCACGTCAGCGTGCACGAACATCGCGAACGGAAACCGGCCCACCGTGGAGATCGGAGCGAAGTCAAGGAGCGGGTCGAAGCCTGCCGCTTTGGAGACCAGCGGCGTCGACAGCACCGAGTTGGTCGCGAAGAAGAGCGTGTAGCCGTCCGCCGCCGCGTTCTTCACCGTGTTGGCGGCAATCGCACCTTCCGCGCCGGGCTTGTTCTCGACAACGACGGGCTGACCCAGCTGCTTTTCCAGCTCGCGTGCGCTGATGCGGGCGACCGCATCCGTGACCCCGCCGGGCCCGAACGGAACGATGAGGCGAATCGACCTGCTCGGGTATTGTGCGGTGGCTGCGGGTGGGACAAGCGCAGCGACGAAAAGGAGCGTGGCCATAAGGATTCGTGCGTTCATGTCACCTCCCGGGTGATGTTCGATGAATCGCACTCTAGTCGCCCCGCCGTTGCGAAGGAATAGCCAAGCGGGCAAACTGCGCTTAAACTTTTGGTTGAGGGGGGCATGGACAAGCTTCGTGCGCTGCAGTACTTCGTGGCCGCCGCAGAGGAGCGCAGCCTGTCCGGGGCGGCGCGCCGGTTCGACGTGAGCGTCACGGCCGTGGCGAAGCTCGTGACCGCGCTCGAGCGCAGCCTGGGTGCCGGCCTCTTCGAACGAAGCTCGCAGGGGCTCACGCTCACGAACGACGGGCAGCGCTACCTTGAGAGCTGTCAGCCGCTGCTCGAACAGCTTGCCGAAGCGGACGGGGCGCTCAGCACCGCGGCGGAACGCCCTCGGGGCACCGTCGTGGTCGGTGCGCCCGCCTTCGTGCTTCAGAACTGCATCGGGCCGGAGCTGCTGCGATTCCACTCGCGTTATCCCGACATCGATCTCGATTTTCGCATCGTCAACCAGATCAGCGACCTGGACGCGGTCGGCGGCGACGTGTTCGTCCTTTTGGGCTGGCATGAAACGCCGGATTTCGTGCAGAAACCGATCGCCCAGGCGCGCTACCTCGTGGTGGCCACGGCCGCGTACTGGGCTCGCCACGGAATGCCGACGCGGCCGCAGGACCTCGCGCGCCAGCAATGCTTCGCATTTCGCAATCCGCGCGGCGTGCTGCTCGACATGTGGGATTTCGAGCGCGGCGGCGAGAAGGAGTCGGTGCGCG
>JBKKBS010000525.1:0-13137 GCA_046713815.1 Tepidiformaceae bacterium | reverse complement strand
AACGGCGGCGGAGAATCACATCTCGTAGCTGGGCGACGGACGGCAGCGGCGTGCGAGCCAGGAGAGTGGTGACGTCGCGGGCGCGCGCAAAAGGCCTGCGCCCGGAAACGCCATCGCGACGGCCGACTTCCCGCCCTCACCCGGCACTATACGTCGTAAGTGGGTCGAAAACGCCGGACTGTGAGCTCCACAGGTGGTGTTGGTAGATCCGCCAGCCAGCTCGCCGGGTGTGCCCACCCCGACCCTGCGTCTCTGACGCCTGGAGAG
Organism: Tepidiformaceae bacterium; assembly: GCA_046713815.1. Taxonomy (GTDB): domain Bacteria; phylum Chloroflexota; class Dehalococcoidia; order Tepidiformales; family Tepidiformaceae; genus JBBDMZ01. The sequence goes on along the minus strand of JBKKBS010000525.1, from coordinate 12,870 downwards.
GACATGCGCCCCGGCGAGGTTTCCGCGGTGCGTCCCATCCTGAAGGATGTCGCGCCGTGAGTTCTTGTCCACCCATGGAAACTCCTCAAAGCTGCCGCCGACCCCAGCACTTGCCGCCTGACGGCTCCCGCCGTCACGACCATCCTCCGCCGCCACCACATTCGCCGCTTCTCCCCAGAACAGGATCGAACGCCTGCGCTTCGCCTGCTTCGCCCTCGCCCGTACCGCCGTCATCCACGACCCCTGGGCCAAGGGCCCTCTACACCGATATGCGGGGCCGCTGCCTCTCCTTCGCACGCTCCCTCCGGGGCGTCGCCGACCGCCTCCTAAAACGTCTCGTCGCCTGCTTACGTGATGACTGCCTCTACTCCTGCCCGGAGAGTGAACTCGCATCACCCCGGTCTCCGCTTGACGGACGACGAAGGATGTCCTCTCCATTGCGATGGAGAGGGGGAGTCGCTGCTTGCGGATGGCCAACCGAACGAGATGTCCTGATTGAGAGAATGGCTACCAGCGCTGGCCCGAGGGGGCGGGTTTGTCGGGGGCGGATGCGGTCATGTGGGCGGCGGAGGCGCCGGCAGGCCACGGCCAGCTCGACTCATCGGGCGCAAAATTACCAGTGCCCGCGAGGGCGGCGGCAAAGTCGAGCGCGCGGCGCGTGCCGGAGACATCGTGGACACGGAAGATGCGGGCGCCCTGGAGGTACGCTTCGACGGTGGCGATGTGCGTCTCGAGGTCGCGTTCAGTGGGCGGACGGCCGCTGACCGAGCCGATGAAGTTTTTGCGCGAGTGGGCGACGAGCAGGGGCAGGCCGAGTGACGTCAGCTCGCCAACGCGGCGGATGACCTGGAGGTCCTGGTCGTGGCTCTTGCCGAAGGCGATACCGGGATCGATCGCGATCTGATTGTCGCTGAGCCCGAGGGACCGGAGCTCGGTGACATGTTCGAACATCCAGGCGAGCGTCTCCGCGACGACATCGTCGTAGACCGGGGGCTTGACCGGGCGGCGCTTAGGGATGGAGTAGCTGTAGTTCAGGACGTAACCGGCGCCCGCCCGCGCTGCGGCCTCGGCCGCGCCCGTCCCCTGGGTCAGCCCGCTAATGTCGTTGACGATGCGTGCGCCCGCCTCCAACGCGGCGAGCGCGACCGCAGCCTTGTAGGTGTCGATCGAGACAACGTGGCCTTCGCGCACCAGCGCGGCTACGACGGGCGCGACGGTCGCAGCCTCGTCGATGCCGTCGAGCACGGGACGATCGGCGCGCGCGCTCTCGGCGCCGACATCGACGATATCGGCCCCTGCCACGCGCAACTCGGCGGCGCGGCTCAACGCCGCGGACACGTCGCGCCCGACGCCATCGCCCGAGAAGGAATCCTCCGTGAGGTTGAGTATACCGATGACGTATGGCCGGTTGAGGGGCAGGTTTCCACCAGCGATCTCCCAGGCGGGGACAGGTGCAAGGTAGCGCGCGCACCACTCGCGGAAGTCGACTGCGCCCCGTTCCGACATTTCGTCGCCCAAGCGGGCCAGATCGTCCCTTACCAGGACCATGCGGGCGACGCCATTCGTGACTTCGAGTCCGAGCCCCAGTGCGGCGGTGGCAAGGGTGAGTTCACGTATGCGTGTCGAGACAAAGACGAGCATCGGGGCTTCGCGGTCGGCCGCGCATTGGGCGGGGGACGGCGGGACGACGCGATATGGAGGATGCCTCAACGGGTCGCGCTCACGAGGGCGTCGAGCATGCGCCGCGCCTGCCAGAGGTGCTCGAGGTCGTGCTGGTAGAGCTGGCGCGTGAGGTCCAGCACCGTCATGCGGCCGCGGTACGGGTGGATGCCGGCCCGGTCCCAGTCGCTGGAATCGATGTCCCAGAGCATATAGCTGGTGTGGCGGCGCAGGTAATGGAACTCGTCCAGGACTTCGTCGTCGTCTTCGTCCTCGTAGTCGGGGCGGAAAGGCACATCGTCCATGCTGACATGGGGCATGGGGGACTCACGCGGGCTCGTGAGGATCTCCTCGAACTGGCCGGAGACGCCCCGCTCGACGTCACGCATATGCACGGCGATACCGAGCAACGACCAGCAGTCGTCAAAGTCGTCGCCCGGCATGAGAAGGACGCGGCGGCGGGCGCCATAAAAGCACTGGCGCAACTCACCCGATGCCTCGCTCAGGGCTTTCAACAAAAACGAGGGGTCGGTGCCTGCCTGGCGGACGTAGCGCATGCCCCGAATTGTACTGCCTGACGCGTCGGAGCCTGTGCGATCCCGCCGAGATTTTACGTTACGACCAGGGGCACGCCCTGGCGGCAGAGTTCGCACTCTTCGGGCGCCCAGGATGCCACCTCGACGCTCAGGCAGGCGAAGAAGGGCACGCCGAAGTCGACCTTGCCGTTCGTACGATCCACGAGGACGCCCACGCCCGCCACCTCCGCGCCGCGGGCGCGCACGGCATCGATCACCTCGCGGATGCTCCCGCCGGTCGTGAGCACGTCATCGACGACGAGGACGCGGTCGCCGAGGCCGACCTCGAAGCCGCGCTTAAACTCGCGCTCCGGGGAACCTTCAGACGTCCTCTCCGCGATGATGCTGCGCAGGCCAAGATGGCGGGCCGTGTCGTAGCTCATGATGATCCCGCCGGTTGTTGGCCCCGCGACAAGATCCGCCTGCCCGCGAAAATGCTCGCCGATCAGCTCGCAGAGGGGGCCGGCGATGTCGGGCCACTGGAGGATGCGGAACTTTTCGATGTAGAGGTCACCGTGGCGGCCGGAGGCGAACTGGAAGTGGCCGCGCATGAGCGCGTTGCGGGAGGCAAGCAGTTCTTCAGGAGTTTGAGTCATCGAAGATCGATTGTGGGGCGCGGCGGAGACACACAGAAGGCCCGCCAGGATGGCGAGCCTTGATGTTGTGGACGAATTAGTGGGCCGCTACTCGGGGACACGCTCGGTCGTGACGACGGGCGGGCCGTCCTCCGCCGAGATGCTGCCGCCATCGTTGGGCGCGAGGCCGAACTTATCCCTCGGCCAATACGTGACCATGGCCTTGCCGATCAGGAGATCCTTGGAGATAAGGGCGATCTGGCTGCTACGGCTATCCATGCTGTTGTTGCGGTTGTCGCCCATGACGAAGTAGAAGCCTTCGGGGATCGCGATCTTCTCCTTGTCGTCGTTCCATTCTTCCTTGATGTACGGCTCGACGAGGAGTTTGTCGTTGATGTAGACCTTGCCATCGACAATCTGCAACGTCTCGCCGGGAAGTCCGATGATGCGCTTGATCAGGTCCGTATTCGTCTCGCGCGGGTCTTTCAGGACGACGATGTCGCCGCGTGAGGGGCCGCCGAAGACTTCGCGCGTGGGGTCGTCGCCGGGACTGACGAAGGGAACGAAGTTGCCGAGGCGGTCCATGTCCACTTCGGAGTAGGCGAGCTTGTTGACGATGAGGTATTCGCCGTCATCGAGCGTGGGCCACATCGAGTAGCCGTCGACCTTGAAGTTCTGGAAGCTGGCGCGGACGGAGAGAAAGACGAGCAAGGCAAGGAGCCCGGTCTCGACGATCTCGCGAACGAGCACGCGGGAGCGCGACTTGCGGCGCACGGATGGTGCATCGGCATGGGCGGCCGGTGCGGTGACCGGGTTGGAATCCCACGGCGGGGGAGCCTCTGCCGTGCGGCCCCAGCCCTGGAGGACGGAATCCGCTTCCTCGCGTGCATCGGGCACGCGCGCCGGTTCCTGCAGATCCTTCTCCCAGGGGAAGGGCTGGCGTTCGCCGGGCGTGCGTTGCGGGGCCCAGCCCTGCATGCGCCCGAAGTAGCGGTTGTCGGCGGCCGGCTGCGAGGCCTCGGAAACGATTTCTTCCGCATCCTCCCCGAGAAGTTCGTCGAAAATGAGCGTGTCGTTATCGGTTGCCGAGGGCACGGACGACGTGAACTCGTCCTCATCCGAGTACGAGGCGTGGGCCTGGAAGGCTCGCAGGACGGTGTCGTCGTCGCGTTGGGAGTCATCCCACGCTGGCAAGTCGACGGTTGGCTCGACGGCAGACGGGAAGGTTTCGGCGGTGGTGACCGTGTAAGCCTCTTCGGCTTCTCTCTCCGTTTCATAGCGGTCGAGTGCGCTTGCCACTTCGGCGCTGGCGTTGAAGTCCTGGCCCGGCGCCGGGGACTCGTCATAGCCAGCAACCTTCGCAATCGCTTCCCAGGGGTCCTCGGCGGGCGAATCCGTCACGGGCGCTTCTTCGGCAAGGGGGTCATCGTGGACCCGCGCGAAGGCTGAGTCCCAGAGCGATTCGCCCTTGTCAGCGGACGTGGATGCGACGGCGGAGGGCATGGAGGGAGCCGCTTCCGGGGCATCGGCCGGAGCATCCGCGTCCGGGCGGTCCAAATACACGGACCACGGGTCGTCAGGCGATTGCGAATCGGGCTCCGCTGCCGCGAGCGCCTCCGGCTCGTCCATGGAAGCGACGACCGCGACCAGCTCGTCGTCTTCGGCGGGCGCATAGGCCTGGGGCGGCGGTTCCTCAGCCTCATCGTCAACCGCCTGAAGCGGCGCCCACGGATCCTCATCCGGGTCGGACGGGAGCGCGGGCGGCTCGCTGGCAAGGACCTCGTGTGCGGTGGACGCGGCCAGCGGCTCAGGCTCCCACACGCGTTCTTCGTCGCCGTGCCGCTCGGCATCCGTCGTCCCGGCAACCTCCTGGTAATCGGTTGGGGACTCCCATGACGCGGGCTCCCACCTTTCGAGGGCGGTATCGCTGGTGGCCAGCGGCTCTTCCGCGACTGGCTCCAGCGGCGCGGAAAGTTTCTCGGCAACCTCGACGGCGGCATCGTTGCGATGCGTGAACCAGGAAGACAGCTCGGAGAAGCGGTTCCTGTCGTCGTCAGACGGCTCCGGATCGAGCCAGGCGGCCGGCCGATCCGCACCCGCGGCGCTGTCTACTGGTACCGGCAAGTCGTCCTGGGGAAGGCGCACGGGGAGCGATTCGTCATCCTCGTCCTCGGCGCCCCACCCGGACGCGCGTGCAGCCGCGGAGGGCCGCTCAACCGGTGGCCAGGGCAGATCCCGGTCGGCAGGGTCGAAACGATTTTCGTCGCCGTCCGACCGTCCGAGCCACATGCCGCGCGATGCGTCATCGTCGGTAACCACCTCATCATGGGTCGCTGAATCTTCGGCGGGCAGCCGCGCGTCGGGGGCATAGGCGGACACGGCCGGTGGCTCGGGAGCCTGCTTTTTCTTCCCGAAGAGCTTGCCAAACAGGCCCTTCTTCTCTTCCCCGCGCTCTTCCAAGCGAGCGCCGGTGGCCTCTGTCGGGCGAGCGCCTCGCTCCCACGCGAATGGCTCGAACAGTTGCTCATTCGGTTCGTGTTCGCGCCCGCTGGGCAAACGTGGCGGCCCGGGGTCTTCTTCATCCTGGGGTTTCGACGACCAGGCGCGCATGCCTTCCAGCATCCCTGAGCCATCGGCCGCCTTGCCCGCGAACATGTGATCCCAGCGGGTCCGTGGTTCTTCGCTGTTCACCAGCGGCGGCTCGTCCGCATCGTGATGCTGGATGCGGATGGGAATGGGGGTAATGGCGGGCGGCTCATCGCCGGACTGCGCGCGGATTCGGTCGTCAACATCGCGCGCCTGCTCAACCGGCTCGTGAGCGGCAGGTTCGTGGTCGCCCTGGGCCCAGTTGCGCATGCCATCGAGCATGCTCGCGCCATCCGACGCTTTATCGCTGAAGAGTTCCCCCCAACGCGAACGAGGGCGCTCTGGTTCGACCGGTTGCTCGCGATCCCCGCGTATGAACGGCGTGGGCTCGTCCTGGGCCTCGTCGCGTGTGAAACGAGTACCGAAGCCGCGGGAGTACGGGGGCTCGGCCTGGTCCCCGGCGTCGATATCGGGGAGCGGCGACGCATCAGACTCGGTGGGCTCGTAGCCAAAGAGGCCCGCGGGCGGCTTCAGGCGGGGCTCGTCATCTTCCTGGACTCGCTGAGAGCGAAGCGCAAACGGTGCGGGCGAATCGAAATCCGGCTCCGTGGAGTAATCTGGTTCGGCCTCGGTCGCCTCGCGGGCTCGTTCATTCGTCAGGAGGCGAAGCGAGGGACGGTCCGGTTCAGCGTCGTCCTGGGCCGGCGGTGTCCAGTTCAACGGCCGTTCCGCGGGCTCCACGGACTGCTCGGCGCCCCAGGCGAGGGGGGCGGAGGCGTCCTCGCGGGCCGGATCATCCTTGCGGACGCCGCCAAAGACATCCTTCGGAGATTCTTCGTTGATGTTGCGGCGCACCGTCTGGCGGAGGTCGCGGTTCTTCGCTTCCTGGCGCTCCCAGGCGCCCTGGGGAAGGTCGAAATACCAGCCCGAGCCCGGCTCTTCCTCGTCGGGATTTTCGCCTGGGCGGTTGTCGTCTTCCATTGTCATGAGCGTACCACAGCCTTGTACTGGTCCCGGGACGGGTGTGCGCTTCGCCCTTTACAGGCGATTGACCTACCCTCGCAGGTGGATGGCCCATGGGCGCGAGCCGACCGACGACCAGCTTGTCCTATTATCAAAGGACGGCAACCTCGACGCCTTCAACAGCCTCGTTGAGCGATATCAGGGCGCCGTTTACAACCTCGCCTACCGCCTGGTGGGCGAGCGGGCGGCGGCGGAGGATGCCACGCAGGAGGCATTCATCTCCGCCTTTCGCGCGATTTCCCGGTTCGAAGGAGGCAACGTGCGCAGTTGGCTGCTGCGCATCGTCGCGAACGAAGGCAAGGACGAACTACGGCGGCGCCAGCGGCGACACATCGTCTCGCTAGACGCCGTGCCGGAGGATCGCGAGAGACCGCTCGACATTGCCGACCCGGCGGCCGGAGCGCTTGAGATTATCGAGATGCATGAGTTCGGCTCCAGCTTCCAGCGGCTACTCATGGAGCTGCCGTTCGACCAGCGCCGGGCGATCCTCCTGGTCGACGTCTACGACTATCGCTACGACGAAGTCGCGGAGATGACGGGGGAGACGCTGGGCACCGTAAAGTCACGCATCCACCGGGGGCGGGAAAGGCTGCGCATATTGATCTCCGCGCACCCGGAACTTTCTGGCGTCGCGCGTCGTTTGGAGAGGGAGAGGGAGTCGTGATGCGGAGAACCTGGCCTTTTGGCCGCCATCAGCGGTGGCGCGAGAATGTTGATGCATTCCTTGACGGCGAGCTCAACGGGGAGCAGGCGCGGCGCTTCGAAGCGCATGTGACGAGCTGCGCCGAATGTTCCGCGCTGGCCGCCCAGCGCACGGAAGTGAAACGCCTGACCATGGCGCTGCCTGACGTGCGCGCCGCACGCGCTTTCCAGCTCACGCGCGGGATGCTGGTAGAGCCTGCGCGGGTGCGTGTCCAGCGCGGTGCACCGGTCGTTGCGCGCGTGGCGCAGGTCACGGCGGGCCTCGCGGCGTTCGCGTTCGCGGCTGTGCTGTTCGCTGACCTTTCCACGAATGGCGGCGGCGGCAACGCCACCCTCCAGTCAACGGCCGGAGACGATGACGACGCAGGCCTGGCACCGGCGGGCGAGGACGCGGCAGGCTCGGCGCCTGTGGAACGTAACTCCGCAAGCAGTGGGCAGGGCGCTTCTTCCACTCAGCAGCCGCCGGAAGTGGGCGGCAGCGTGGGCGCCGCCAGCAATCCGTCGACGACCCCTCAGCCACCCGCGACGGACAGCTCGTCATACTTCGGCTCGCCAACGGAGGAGCCGGTGATCGACGATTCGTTGAAGATCTCCTCCGAACCGGGCGCAGCCGCCCCGGCCGCGCTTGGTGACGCGGCCGTGATCGGCCAGGTCGAGGACAAGGATGACTCCTCACGATGGCGTCTCACGGAGGCGAGCCTCGCGGTGGTTGCGGGGGCGTCGCTGGTGACGTGGATTATCACGAGGCGCCGGGCATGACCATTGAGACAGAAACCGGCGGTTAAGAGGCGGCTTTACGGAGGCGCTTGTCCGCATCCAAGCTGGATTGGTGCCGCTCCGAATCGCTGTCCTCCTGCCAGTAGCAGCGCTTCTCTGCGTCGTGGCCATGCTCGGAGCCGTGCTGTTGATGGTCAACCTGGATGAGAGCGCCGACATCGCAAGTCCCGCTCCAACGGCCTCGGCGACGGTGGACGCGAGCGACGCGCCCCGCCTGCGCCCCAACTCCACCGTCTGCCAATCGATCCTGAACCGCCCGGGGCCGGATGATCCCCAGGCGTTCTCGAGCATGTACACGCGGAAACGGACGGCGAACGGCATCACCATTGTGGCGAGCGCCGACGTATCGACCGAGGCGCTCGAAATCGCCGAGGAGACCGTGAAGCGCGTCTTCCGCGACAACGATCTCGAAGACGAACTCGTCGGCCAGCGAGCGTATGTGATCGTCGCGGACGAATCGCAGGGCGTGCTCGACCTTCCCGAATTCGGCTGCCTGGAAGACCGTCTGGGAGCCGATTTCTTCACGCACGTCTGTGGCGTCGCCGACCGCGCTGACTACCCGGTAGCGACGGTGAACGAACTGGACCTCGTGGGCGACAACTCAGGGCCCTGCGGCGGGCTCAACATCCTTTTCCACGAGCTAGGCCACCTGGTCCAGGGCTGGACGCTCGACCCCGAGGATTATTTCGAGGTGAAAATCCTCTACCAGGCCGCGCTCGACGCTGGCAAATATCGGCGCGGCCAGCAGCGCGAGTACGCGGCAACAAATCCGAACGAGTACTTCGCGGAAGGCACGCAGGCCTACTTCGCGTCAGCCGAGCGTAATGGCAGCCGCGACCGCCAATGGCTGGCCGACTACGATCCGGGACTCTTCGAACTGCTCGACCGCATTTACTCGAACTGATCGGGCCGCGGATGCGTTACGCTCGATCGGCGGATTGCCGCGGAGGAGGCGAGCAGTGAACGACAACACTGTCCTATCGAGAATCTCGGAACTGGTGGACGAAGAACACCGCCTTCTGGAACAACGGAAGGAGGGCCAGGCAGGCGAGGACGTGCATCGGCGCATCGCCGATCTCGAGGTGGAACTGGACCAATGCTGGGATTTCCTCCGCCAGCGCCGCGCCGCACGGGAGGCGGGCAGAGACGACGACACGGTGGCCGTGCGCGACGCACAGACGGTCGAACGGTATCAGCAGTAGGTCAGTCAGGAGACGTGGTGAGTTGTGAGATGGCGGCGCGCACGTCCTCGTCTTCGACCAGCGTCGCGCCGCGCGCGATGCGGTTCGCCTGGGCCCGCTTGATGATCTCGGACTGGGGGATGCCCGCCGGAGGCGGGGTGATCCAGCAGAGCAGCTCCACGGTGGCGCCATTCGGGTCCTTGAAGTAGATAGACCGCTCGTAGCCGCGATCGACCGGACCTTCAAAGCCAATCCCGGCATCGTCCAGGCGGGCTATCGCTTCGCTCAGACCGTCAGCGTCCACATCAATCGCGAGGTGGTCCATGTGGCCCGACCCGGATTGGGCCGGGGGCAGTTCCGGCGCGCCCTCCTTGGGGACGAAGTAGGCGATGAAGTTGTCGTTGCCCACATGGAAGAAGAGATGTTCCTCCCAGGGGACATCGAGATTGTCCTGGCGCAGCACCAGTTCCATGCCCAACAGATCGCAATAGAAGTGGATTGTTTCGGCGTTTTTGGAGCCGGAGATGGCCGGGTGGGAGATGCGCAACGTCCGCATGGGCATGCCCTGTGATAGAGATGATACGGATAGTGGCGCGATATAGTTGCGCTGTCAACGACTCGCGTGGCTGGCCACACGCCCGCGTGCATGGCAGGATCCGGCCATGCCCAAGCAGGTCTCCAATGTCGCCAGCGACGATTACCTGACCGCCATCTACCGGCTCAATCACGACGAGGGGCAGGACGTGATCGCCGTCAGGCTCGCGGATCGGCTCGGAATCACGCCGCCATCGGTGGCCGGCATGCTCAAACGCCTCCAGCGAGACGGCCTCGTGGCCGTGGATACGCGCAAGGTGATCCGGCTCACGCCCGAGGGCGTGCGGCGTGCGGAGCAGATGGTACGCCGCCACCGCCTGGCGGAATGCCTCATCACCGAGATCCTCGGGGTGCCATGGTGGCGGGCCTACGAAGAGGCCCACCTGCTGGAGCACGGCATCTCGGATGTCACGGAACCGCACCTCTACGAGACGCTGGGACGTCCCACACGCAGCCCGTTCGGGTATCCCATCCCCGGGCCAACCCCCGATGGGCGGCTCTCAATGGTCACCCTTGCCGGCGTGGAAGAGGGCGCGACCGTGGAGATCGACCGCGTCTTCGAAGAGGACGAGCAGCTTCTCCAGTTCTTCGACGACGAGGGCATCCGGCCCGGCCAGGCAGTGCTGGTCGAGTCGGTGGCGCCTTACCGGGGGACCATCACGGCCCAGTTGGACGGCCGCTCGATAGTGATGGGGACGCAGGTGGCGGACCGCATCTGGGTGATACCGCGCGATGTCCTCGCGCACGAGGAACACAGCGTAGAGTTGTGAGGCACTGGAGGCACTCAGATGGGACGGCTGCACTACATCGATCGGGATGATTTGCCGGAGGACTTCCGCTACCTCTGGGATCGGCTGGGGGGAGGGGGCGATGTGCCCAACATCTTTCGCACGCTTGGCCACAACCCGGACATCTGGCTCCAATATCTCCGCCTGGGCAACGCGCTCTGGACGAAGAGCGGCATCGACGTGGCCACGCGCGAACTGACGATCCTGCGCACGGCCATTCTCAAACAGAGCGAGTACGAATGGCATCAACACGTCCGCATCGGACGGCAGGCTGGGCTCAGCGATGAGCGTATGCGTGCTCTCCATGAGTGGCGCGGAAGCACGCTCTTTAGCGAGCCCGAGCGTGCGATCCTCGGATACGTGGACGCCGTGGCCGCGAGCGGCGGGGGCCTCGATGACGCTCATGCCGAACTCGCGGCGCAGTTCCCGCCGTCCACCGTGGTGGCTGTGAATCTCCTCACGGGCTACTACGGCATGACCGCGAACTTCCTCGGCGCCATGGCCGTGGAGACCGAGACGCCGTTCATTGGCTGGCAGATCGAGAACGGGTGATGGACCGCCCGGTTACCTTCCGCGACCCGTTCACCATCCTCACCGTGAGTGACCTGGCGGCCTCGTTGCGGTTCTATTGCGACCTGCTTGGTTTTACGCGGACGTACCAGTTCCCGCCGGAAGGCGCGCCCGAGTTCGTGGTCGTCGCCCTGGGCGCGGCTACCATCGGGCTCGGCCAGCGGAGCGAGACTACGGCCATCGTGGGCGGCCCGATTGAAGACGGGCGAGATTACGAAATCTGCATCTATACCAGCGATGTGGACGAGGCATCGCGGTGGCTCGAGGCCTCTGGCGTGCCGAAACTGTTGCCACCTACGGACCAGCCGTGGGGCGAGCGGCTGACATTTGTCCAGGACCCCGATGGCAACCGCATACACATCACGGCGCCCATCGCTTGAGCGCGGACGCCGGTATCGGGGTCCCGTCGCGCGGGCGGTGGTAGCATTCGTCAACTCACCCACAGGGAACAGGCGCATGACGGCATTCGTATTGCGGCACACCGCCGGTGTCGGCCCCGAGCGGCCCGGCGGGCAGGGCCTCGACCGAAACCAGGAGGAGTCGGGCAACGACGCGATCTACCACCTGCTCGCGAGCGAGGAGGCCGAGGCGACGACCGACCTGGTCGCTACCGTGCGGACCGGCGGCGAAGACGGCGCCGTGTACGAGGCGTGGGCGGTGCGCGGGATGGTGCGCTCGGAGCGGATGTACGCCGCCGCCGGCGGCTATGAGTACCGCATCCTGGAGACTTTCGGTAAAAACCCGCTCGGCGAGCAAGACCCGCGCGCGCTGGCAACACTCGACGAGGAGCTCGCCGCGGGCCGCGACCCCACGAACCCCCAACGGGCGTTCGTGGAGCCGGATCGTCTGACCCACCCGTACGCCTTCGAGCGTCTCTCGCAGTTGTTCGACAGCCCCAACGGGCCCGACCTCGTGGTCAGCCCGAAGAGCTACGCCTATGGGCGGCAGCCAGGTCAGCACGGGGCGCTCGATGTGATCCAGTCGCGTTCGCCGCTCATCTTTAGCGGGCCGGGGGTGAAGCGGGGCGAGGTGGTGGAGGGGCTGCCAAGGCAGATTGACATCGCTCCAACCATCGCGCGCCTGCTCGGCTGGCCCTTGATCGACGCCTGCGACAGTACCGGTCGCACGAGCACCGAACGCGGCGTCGAGCCCGATGTCTACCTCCGCCGTCAGGACGGCGAGGTGATCGACGAAATCCTCGACGGCTCGGGCGACACTCCCGAACGCGTCTACATCCTCTTGCTCGATGGCCAGTCGCACACTGAGCTGACGCACCGGTTGGCGACGGAGCAGGACGCCATCCCGAACCTGCGGAGGCTGGTCGCGCGCGGTTCGCTGCTGAAATGGGGAAGCATCACGAACTTCCCCAGCATCACCTGGCCGAGCCACAATGCCATCGGCACGGGCGCGTGGTGCGGCCATCACGATATCGTCAACCCCACGTACTATCTGCGCGCGGAGCGCCAGACGGTCTCGCCGCAGGGGCAGCAGTTCGACACGGCGAAGTTCCTTGCGGCCGGCGTGGAAACGCTGTACGAGGCGTTCCACCGAGTCTACGGACGTTGGGACGGGATGCACGGAGCCTTCGTCGCCTCCCTCAACGAGCCTTGCACCCGAGGCGCCGATCACGCCAGCCTGGAACGCGTGCTTGTCGGTGATCGCGAGCGGTTGAAGGAACTGACGCGCGAGCGCGAGGTGGATATCAGCCCCGGATGGGGCGAGAACCTGCGCGCGGGCGACACGGATGAGGGAGAGTTCGCCGGCACCGAGGGCCACGACCTGCGCGGGAACGGTCTCATCGACACGCGCGCGTTGGCCCAGGCACACCAGCTCTTCGAGG
>JBKKBS010000524.1:0-6811 GCA_046713815.1 Tepidiformaceae bacterium | reverse complement strand
ACCCGACGGTGGCAATCACGGAGCGATTCATCGTCTCCCTCCTTACTAAACTAACAGAACTCACAGGCCAACCGCCGCATCTAGGGCCCTCCCTGGCCACCTTCGGCGCGCCATGCGGGGCCATCGTGCCGACGTCAAAACTCGAGCTGCCCACCGATCGTGAACAGCCGGCCCACCAACACGCCGGCCGGCCGCATGAACGCCCCGGGCGTGATCTCGTAAAGCCCGCAGACCGGATAGCCGGCCCCCGGCCGGCAGATCTGGACTGGACGGGGCGGTGATGCAGAACGGACCGGTGAAATCGGCCCCCGTGATCAGGGTATTGTCGGTGGTGATTTTGTTGCCGGCGTTAAAGCCGTCGAGCGTTCTCCGGTCGATGGTCGTGGTGGTCGGGATTAGCTTGCCGAAGTTCACGTTGCTGGTCGGTCCCAGCTCGTCGAATTGCACCGACCCATCGGGATGGTAGATCGTGTAGTCGCCGTTGAGATCCCGCCAGGTGCGCGTGTCGGTCCGCCCGATCACATTGCCTTCGGAATAATCGACCCGCAAGCCGCCGCAAATGGTCGCACGGGTTTGCGCCTGCCCTGCGGTCGCGGGCACGAGCACGGCTCCGGCCGCGACGAGGATGGGCCGAGTGAAACTTCTCATCGTCTGAAGTCCTCTTAGGCACGAACGCCAGCGGCACCAGTCGATCACTAATTCACATCGGCAATTTGATCCTAAATATGAAGTAAGGCTCGCCGGGATTATGGGGTCGTCGGAGGCGGCTGTCAATAACATCGGGTCAAGCAATTGGCTGGTGGACGCAGGGTATCTCATGTATTCTGAGTCGCGTTTACGCGGAAGCTGCCATCCGGTCCGGGGCGATCGCCTTGTGAGTAGGAGAGACAGGATGAGTCGCGCAGTGATCGTTGCCGTTGTGTTGACGCTGCTGGCGCTGACCGGTGTATCCGCGACTGACCAGTGGCCCCAGTTCCGCGGTCTGCAGGCAGGCGTCGTCGCCGACGACCCCACCCTCCCTGACACTTGGAGCGAAACCAACAACATCGTCTGGAAGGCGAGCATACCCGGTCTGGGCTGGAGCTCGCCGATTGTCTGGGACGATCACATCTTCCTCACCTCCGCGATCAGCACCGGCCGGGAGGCAGCGCCGATCAAGGGCCTCTACGACCCCGGCGAGGAGCACGGCAAGACGAAACCGTCGGCCATGCACCGCTTGACCGTGTACGACGTTGACTTCAAGACCGGCAAAATTCGCTGGGAGCGCGAGTTGCGCAACGCGCTGCCGCCGATCCTGAGGCACCTCAAAAACAGCTACGCGTCAGAAACGCCAGTCACCGATGGCGAACGAGTGTACGTGCACTTTGGCAGCTTCGGTCTGGTCGCCGCCTTGGACCTGACTGGCAAGCCCGTCTGGACCAAAGAATACGATGCGTTCAATGGCCGTCAGGAGTTCGCCTCGGCCGCCTCACCGGTCCTCCATAAGGACCGCCTTTATATCGTCAACGACAACTCAACCCAGTCGTTCCTCGCGGCGTTCGACAAGAGGACGGGTGCCCAAATCTGGAGGGTCGTTCGCGACGAGGTCGAGAGCTGGTCCACGCCGTTCGTGTGGGAGAACGCGTTGCGTACCGAGATCGTGACAGCGGGCATGCGCAAGGTTCGCTCGTACGACCTCGACGGCAAGCTGCTATGGGAGCTCGCGGGGATGACGGGCAACGTCGTGCCCACGCCGTTTGCCGGCCCCGGGCTGGTCTACGTCAGTTCGGGCTACCCGGGCGCCCATCCGCGTCCGGTATACGCCATTCGCCCCGGCGCGTCGGGCGACATCTCGCTCAAGCCGGGCGAAACGAGCAACGAGTACATCGTCTGGTACCAGCCGCTCCTCGGCACCTACAACACGTCATCGCTGTTCTACGGAGACTACCACTACACGCTGCTCGACCGAGGTTTTTTGCTGTGTCACGACGCGCGGACGGGCAAGCAGATCTACGGCCGCCAACGCATCTCGGTCGAGTCCAGCGGCTTCACTGCATCGCCGTGGGCGTACAACGGAAAGATTTTCGTGCTGAGCGAAGACGGCGACACGTTCGTGATTCAAGCGGGCCCCGAGTTCAAGGTGCTGGGCAAGAACTCGCTCGACGAGATGTCGTTGGCCACGCCCGCCGTGGCGCGGGGCAGTGTGATCCTCCGGACGCAGTCTAAGCTCTACCGGATCGCGAGGACTCCGCAGAAATAGCCCGGCATTAGGTTGAGGTTCGTCCGCCTTTTCCGCACGAAGAACACAAGGAGTTTCTATGCGCTCTAGAGCACTCCACGTCACGGCGGCACGCCTGTCTGACGTCCGACGTCTGCGGCTTGTCGTGTTACTACTGGCGTTGGTAGCGGTAGTTCCGCGCTCAGTCGCAGCGCAGGCCGTGGGCCTCGGAGCCATCGGGGGCTCCATCACGGATGAATCGGGAGCGGCCCTGCCCGGTGTGACACTGAAGCTCACGAGTCCGGCATTGCAGGTGCCGGACATTACGATAGTGAGCGATAACCAAGGCCGGTACCGATTCGCCGAGCTCCGCGTCGGGATCTATCGCGTCCAGGCCGAGCTTGACGGCTTTCGGTTAACAGTTCGGGAGAACATTGACATCCCCGCCGATTTCGTCGCGCGCATCGACCTGGTACTGGCCTTGGGGAGCCTCAATGAGACCATAACGGTTAGCGGGGCAAGCCCGGTCGTCGACATACGGAGCACACGTGGTGGGCAAATCGTTCGCACCGAAGTCGTGGCCAGAGTCCTTCCAATGATGGGCACTCCAGCGGATATGGCTCGTTTGGTGCCCGGAGTGACCATTGCGCCGCGCCTCATGAACCCAGCGATGGGCGGGGCGGTCGGCACCGGAACCTATTCCGCCTACGGCCAGGCCGGCTCGACGGTCATGGTCGAAGAAATCCAGATGACGAGCAACACGATCACGGGAAATATGAACGATACCGAGCAGGTGGACCTGAAAACGTTTGGTGGCAGCGCCGAAGCGTGGGCGCCGGGTGTCCAGACGAACTTCATCTTGAAATCCGGTGGGAACCAGTTCCATGGTGCGGCCAACCTCTTGTTCATGCACAACCGCTTCCAGAGCAACAATCTTGACGATCACCTTCGGGCGCAGGGCTTCACCCAACCGGAATCATTGGACTTTGCCCGGGACGTTCACGGCAACATCGGTGGGCCGATCCTCAAGGACAAGCTGTGGTTTTTCCTTTCAGCCAAGAGGAAAACGATTGTGAAGTATTTGGGCGGGTTTCAGTTAGACGCAGGTCCTGATGGAATCTGGCTCACGGGCGACGAGCCGACATACCCCAATTCGGTTTCCGACCCCTCCTTTGTCGTTAAGGTGTCCTATCAGACGACGCCGAAATATCGCGTGAGTGGATTTGTCTGGAGAGACGCCATCTATGAGGATCCTGTTCCATTTGGGGGAATATTCGGCGGTGGGAACCAGCGCACCATATCTTATGAGCATAGCAGCACATACAACATTGGCACGACAATCGGCAGCGTCGAACTCCAGGGCACGCCTAGGAACAATGTCGCATTCAATGTCAAAGCTGCTCACACCGATTACTACGCGAAGTGGGGCCTTGTCGAGAGTTCGAGGTTCTTGCCGACAAGCTGGGACCGCGCCACGGGGATGTACACTGGATCGGTGATCTCGACTGGCGCTTTGACTTCAGGCGAACGGCATGGAACTGCCAAGTGGTATACGGTGCTCGCGCGCCTCACCTGGGTCGCCGGACCGCACGAAATCAAGGTGGGGTCTGACAACCAGTTCATCTCCGGGGGAGCTCGGGCCCCAAACCATAGAGCGGGCAACTACGCCCTTACCTTCGACACGATCAACGGCGTGCCACACCAGCCGGTCCAAATGAGGACACTGAGCTTGCCCACAGACACGTCCAACAACTTCAGCGATCAGACCACGCAGTACGTCACCGATCGGTGGCAGATTCTCCCACGAGTGGTCTTGAATCTCGGCTTGCGATTTGAGCGTCAGAACTATTTCGTGACGGCGGCAAGACACGAAGCCGGGCAGTTCGCTCAACAGGCGTCGTTACCGGCAGTCGACCTCGGTACGTGGCACACGACGGCGCCCCGCGCGGGGGTGGCGTGGGATGTGACTGGCAGCGGAAAAACGGTCTTAAAGAGTACATGGGGACGGTTCACCACTCCACTGCCCTACGGCGTTACCTCGTTCGGCGAGATGTTCAACCCAAATACCACGATTCAGACCGACTACCGATGGCGCGATCTGAATCGGAACAACGACTACGATCCCGGCGAAGTGGACCTCAGCCTAACCGGTCCGGATTTCATCAGCGCGACCGGCGGTCTTGGCAATACGGAGCCACTGACGGATTTTGAGATTCCATACACGAACGAGTTCACTGTTTCGCTCGAACGTGAACTGTTGGCGAACGTGGCCGGACGGTTTGTATACGTGAACAAGCGTGCCGTGGGGGCCTTTGGGAACAACAACCCAGGCCGACCGTACAGCGTGTTCACAATTCCCCTGCAGCGACGCGATCCGGGCCCGGACGGCCTCACGGGCAATGCCGACGATGGCCAAATGGTGACAATCTACGACTACGATCCGGCGTACCGGAGTGGCTCGTTCAATAGACAAGCGCGAGTGAACCGCCCACGCGACAAGAGCGACGTGGCCCAGACATTGGAGGCCTCCGTCAGCAAGCGGCTCTCTAGTGGTTGGAGCATGGGGACTGCAGTCAACTTCATCAAGCAACATCGCTGGCTGTCGCCGATTGTCCTGAGTCCGAATGACGACCCGTTCCCCTTGGATACGACCTGGTATAACGAGTTCAAGTTCAACGGTAGCTATGAGCTGCCCTGGGACTTCCTGCTCGGAGGGTCGCTGAACGTGCTCCGCGGCATACCAGGCCAGCGGACCTACATCTTCCGTGCGGCTGATCCCCTCGGCGGTCCTCCGCTCCGGCAGCTGACCACGGTCACCCAGCGGCTCGAGGAATTCGGATCCCAGAGGGGGCCGGTGTTGTCGTTCTTGAACGTGCGCGTCGGCAAGACAGTGAGGCTGCCCCGCGCGGTGCAGATGGTGTTCAGTGTGGACGCCATCAACGCGCTGAATCAGAACACGGCCCAGATCACTACCTATGCCTCGGGTCCAACTTTTGGCTATATCACGCAGATTCCCACGCCGCGCCTCTTGCAGTTCGGCCTGGACTTTTCGTTCTGACGGAAGCCCAGTTCGCGTGCCGGGCGAGTAATCGGCAGACGGTCTACGAGCAGCCACTCAAGTGGAGGAGCTATGCACGAATCTGCCGATGACCTCGTCATCTCACTCGACGACGGGGCCCTCACACGCCGTCGGCTCATTCAAGGTCTGGTCGCCGCCGTCCTTGTGCCGGCCGCTGTGGCCACGAAGGCGCGTGGAGCCGACGCGCCCGTAGACTCAACCTTCCGCAACCGCAGGGCGAACCAGTTCCAACAGCCAGCGGCAACCAAGGGAAGTGACGGTGTGCCTTATAGTGAGGCAGTTCTCCCTGCCGGCATCCGCTCACGCTTCGTGGACAACAGCAACGGCGCCAGGATGCACACGCTGGAGGCAGGCTTCGAGGTAAAGGGCCGACCCTGTGTGGTGCTCCTCCACGGTTTCCCGGAGCTCGCGTACAGCTGGAGAAAAGTGATGCCGCGTCTCGCCGCGGCCGGGTATCACGTCATCGCTCCCGACCTGAGGGGATACGGCCGGACCACGGGCTGGGACGTAAAGTACGATGACGACCTTGCGCCGTTCCGCGCGCTTAACCACATGAGGGATATTCTGGGGTTAGTTTCGGCCTGCGGCTACCGATCGGTCGCCGCAGTGGTCGGGCACGACGCTGGCTCATCGGTCGCAGGCTGGTGCTCCATCGTGCGACCCGACGTGTTCCGCTCTGTCGTGTTGATGAGCTCTCCTTTTGGGGGGCCGCCGGCGTTGCCGTTCGATACCGCCGATGCGCCACAGGCCGCCCACGTGACGAACACCACCGGTCCCAGCATCTTCGACGAATTGGCGGCGTTAAAACCACCGCGAAAACAGTACGGGCGGTATTACTCGACCCGCGAAGCGAACGACGACATGCGAAACGCTCCGCAGGGTGTCCACGATTTTCTGCGTGCCTACTTCCATATGAAGAGTGCAGACTGGAAGCAGAACAAACCTTTCAGACTCAAAGACCGGACCGCCAGCGAGTTGGCAAAGTTACCGCCCTACTACATGATGGAACTGGGCAAGAACATGCCGCAGACTGTCGCGCCGCATATGCCGGCGGCGTCTGTGATCGCTGCAAACAAGTGGCTTTCCGACGACGAGTTGCGCGTATATAGCACGGAGTACAGCAGGACGGGGTTCCAAGGCGGGCTTCAGATCTATCGGATGGGTTCGACCGACAGATTCACCGCCGAGTCCCAAGCGTTTTCCGGCCGAACGATTGATGTTCCGTCAATGTTTGTCTCTGGGAAAAGCGACTGGGGCGTCTACCAAGGCCCGGGAGCCCTGGAACGAATGCAGACGACGGTTTGCACGCAGATGTTCGGCACACATCTCTTGGAGGGTGCCGGACACTGGGTGGACCAAGAGCAACCTGAACAAGTGAGCAAGTTGATCTTAGGGTTTCTACAGCACAAGGCGCAGCGGCGCGGATAGAGGAGGAGCAACGCAAGCGTTCGGACACAGCCTGTGAGCGTGCGCTCGCGCTGAAGTTCTACAGCTACCGAGCTGTGCGTACGCTGATCCAGGCGGCAGTGTCGCAG
>JBKKBS010000523.1:0-6186 GCA_046713815.1 Tepidiformaceae bacterium | reverse complement strand
CGCGGACACGGTCAGGCCGAACGACGCGTACGCGACCGAGAAGAGGATGAGCAGTGAGCAGGCTCGTTAGCGCCGGCGGTTTCTCCGTGCCGAGAGCCGTCGGCACCAGCGACGCGACGAAGACGATAGAACCGAGAGTGATAACCAGATCCTGCCACGATGGCAAAGCTCACCTCTTCCCTGCGCCGGCCTCGCTGGTCAGGCCGTTTTCTGGTCTCCCGCGTCGCCAGCCGGCGGCTCACTTGGCGCGAGTGATCCAGCTAGGTGGACACGATCCAGGAGCTCGCGGCGGGTGATAAGCCCGACCATCCTTCCATCCTCAAGCACGGGCACCTGGTTCAAGCGGCGCTCACCGAGCAGCTGCAGGACATCGAGTGCGGGCGTGTCCGTCGATACAGTCACAACCTTTTCGCGGGGCGTCATAATCCGCTGGGCTGGTGTATTGGGCCACTCCTCGCGGGGCACACGTTGGACATCGGTCACGGTGAGGATGCCAAGGACGGCGCCGCCATTCGCAACCATCACGACGCGCTCCCCCTTCCCCACCATGTAGCGGTCGACCACCTCTTGCACGGGGAGCCCCGGCAGGATACTGATGAAGTCCTCGTGCATCACGCTTCGCGCGCGAAGCGGTCGAAGGATGGTGTCGAGCTGCAGCTGCGATGATTCACCCTTTGCGGCGCCAAGCAGAAACCACCCGATGAAGCCGAACCAGATCCCGTTCCAGATGTACCCGTTCAGGATGAAAATGAATGCGAGGCCCATCAGTCCGTAAGCGAAGATCTCCCCGACCCCAGTCGCCGTGTTCGTGGCCCGCCGGAAGCTGTGGGTGCGACCCCAGACGATCGAGCGCAAAACCCGGCCCCCGTCGAGGGGGAAACCCGGCAGGAGGTTGAAGATACCAAGGAGAACGTTGACGGCCGCGAGGTAGCCGAAGACACCCTCGACCTTCTCGTTTGCAGCGCCCACGGTTATCGCAAGCACTCCAGAAATGGCCGCTATGCCGAGGCTCGTTGCCGGCCCGGCTGCCGCGATCGCGAATTCCGCTCGCGCTGTTTCCGGTTGGCGGGCCAGTTGCGAAACCCCTCCGAAAATGAAGAGAGTAATGCGCGGCACTGGCACACCGCGCCGAATTGCGACGAGCGCATGCGCCAGCTCGTGGATGAGCACGGTGCCGAACAAGAGGACGGCCGAGACCACACCGACCGTCCAGTAGGCGCCCGTACTCCAGTTATCGTAGTGGTCAGGAAAGACGCCATCAGCGAGGGTCCAGGAGACGAGCGCGACGATGAGCAGCCAGGAAAAATGGATCTCGATGTCGATGCCCGCAAGGCGGGCGACGCGAAAGGTGGTTCTTGGCATGTTGCTATAAGTCCCGCGCTGGGCGATGGCCTGCGCCGTGGCCCATGAATGGTCCGAAGGGCAGGGCGGTCTCCCGTTGACCGGGTGGGGGGTGCTTCATGACGACTCCTCTCACGGGCTGATCGGCGGCGTGTACTACAGCGTATAGTACGACTGCACTTTCGCCGCAGTGAATGGCCAACCGGTCCGCAAGCACCGAGTCCTTCGGACCCGTGTGCTGCTCCGGAGATGGCGACGGGGCACCGGGAGACCGAAGTCCAAGCCCGTCAAAGCGCGGCGGCAGCTAGATCATCAGGTGGGAGGTGCCTACGGCAGCGGCGATTGCGATCACATGCGCGGCCACGGTCGGCAGGGCGACTGCCGCGGTCAGGGCAAGAAAGCTCCTTGTAGGCCGGCCCGGGAGCGGCATTTCAGGGTGAACCAGCCGCATGAGCCGTAGCTCGACATTAGCGTCGGTGAGGCCGGCCGCCATGGAACTGGCCGGGGGAGGTAAGGCGGCGACGATCGCTTCGAAGAGGTCGAGACGGAGTACGCCGCGACGAATGGCGTAGTGATCGGCCGCGCACTCGGTCCGCAGCGTCTCGGATTCAACCACTTCGCTGACCCATGGCACGAAGGCGAAGCCGCGTCCGATCGCTCGCAGGAGCAGTCGCCACATGACGTCCTGGCTGCGCCGATGTGCCTCTTCGTGCCAGAGGGCGGCCCGGAGCCCGGCGTCCCCCAGCGCCCGTTCGGCCCCTACGCTCACGAACGTGACCGGCCGAAGGAGCCCGGCCGTGAACACCAAGACGGCATCCGAAGGGAGTACGCGGTAGTGGAACTCCTCCATGCGCGCTGGTTGGCTGTTGCGCGTGAGGGCTCGAAGGTGGGGCATCCCACGCGCCGCCCGTACCATGGCCGTAGTGAAGCCCGCGGCCGGGAGCACGGATACCAGAGCGATCGCGAAAAACCCAAGGACCGGAGGATGCGTGAACTCGATGGACAGGTTCGAGAGTCCGGCGGCGTACAGATGCGTGACCACCGGATGGAGCGCCGCGACCGGCGCCAACATGAGGGCCACTGCCAGGGTGAGGAGCGCCAGGCGGCTGGCTCGGCTCACAGGTCTGACTCCTGCAGTTGACTTCGGAGCATCGCTATGAACGCCGGATCGAGGCGCTTCGCCTCCGCGAGGAGGGCAGACAGCCCGGCTCCGCCGAGACCCACCATGGCACTTGCAAGGAACTCGCCACGACGCTCGGAGAACTGTTCACGCGACAGGGCAGGCGAATAGATGTGAGCCTTGCCATCGGCCCGGCGTGACACGAGACCCTTTCGGTGCAGGCGCTGCAGCACGGTCAGAATGGTGGTATACGCCAAGCCCCTTGGCTTCCCCACCTGGGTAAACACGTCTGGTGTGGCCAACTCCCCACTGTCCCACAGGGCTGCCAGCACGCTCGCCTCGAGTTCGCCGACCGACGTGGACTGCGCAACCGGCTCCGTCTCATCGTTCATGGCCTCATCTTAGGACATCGACGACCTCCCCGGACGGGC
The DNA here is from genome assembly GCA_046713815.1 of Tepidiformaceae bacterium. Lineage (GTDB taxonomy): Bacteria > Chloroflexota > Dehalococcoidia > Tepidiformales > Tepidiformaceae > JBBDMZ01. Next base: position 3,294 of record JBKKBS010000523.1, on the reverse strand, counting down.
CATTCGGTACCCGAAGATTGGCCCCTTAGCCATCCCCCCGGCCGACCGCCGCGGGCGTAGACTAGCCTTTGTAGTACGACCGAAGGTAGTAATGAAGAATGAATGATCGAACGTCAACAACGGGCCCACCGGGTTTGCCCCGGAAACGGCTGGGACCTGTCGATTGTCGCCCAACAAACCGGCGACCGGCGCTGTTTCTCGTCGTCCCGCGTCGGCGCGGATGCCAAGCGTCGCGCTTTCGCGGCGGCCGTCTCGGGTGGCTCAGGTCACATCAGGAGCTAGGCAGCCGCAACTTTGAAAGGAAGGGCTAATGATCACACCTACCCGTGCAGTCATCGGTGCGCTGGCGGTCGCCGTTGTGGGGCTTGCAATCGCGCTGGGCGTTGCCCTGGCCACGGACGACGCCCAATCGGACGATCACGCGATGAACCAGGGATCAGGCTTCGCGGGAATGATGTCAGCTATGGCAGCCATGGATTCCGACGCGATGCTGGAGTACATGGAAGAGGTCCTCGGCGCGGACGGATTCAAGCGGATGCAGCAGCACTTCCAGGATCACCGCACAGGCACGTCAATGACGGGCATGACTGACGTCGATCAGACCATGCACACGATGATGGACGGGATGATTGCAGAGATGCCTGCCGACGCGAACACCATCCTACCGCAGGCTGACCCGCATCACGGGACGCCGACGACCAGTACCACGCCGACGCCAAGCCGGTAGGAGGAGCTAGTACATGTGGGCAGCACACGAAGGAATGGGCTGGCGGATGCTCTTCGGTGGCGTGTTCTGGATTCTACTCATCGGTGCCGTGGTGTACCTGTTCGCCAGCGCCTTTGACCGGGGGAGAGGAAGTCCACAATTAGGTTCCGAGACGCCTCTGGAGATCGCGAAGCGACGGCTCGCCGGCGGCGAAATCTCCAGCGAGGAGTACGAACGGATCCGCGATACGTTGAGCCGGTGACTTGACCTGCGGACATGATCGGGACGCACAGTGCGACCGCCAGCCAAGCCCGGAACAGAGGAGGTTATAGATCATGGCCAACGCGATGTCCGGGCCACCGAGACTGGTTTCGCTGCTGTTTGTGGTGGGCCTCATCGGTCTGCTCGGCATCACGGGCACCTTTGCGTGGATGGCATCCTCGTGGGACATGGGCGGGATGATGGATGGCGGCCACATGGGCGGGATGATGGGCGGCGGCGGCCACAATTCTTTGCGGGATCCCTCACAGCAGGGCAGCGCGGCCGAGACGATCATCATCGAGGACTTCGCTTACTCCCCCGGAAACCTCCAGGTGCCCGTCGGCGCCAGGGTCACCTGGACCAATCGCGACAGCGCACCGCACTTCGCAACGGACACTGGCGGCACATGGGACACGGGAGTGCTCGCCAGGGGTAAGAGCGCGACGCTTACCTTCGAGAGCACGGGCGCGTTCGACTACTTCTGCAGCGTTCATCCGAACATGAAGGCCCGGCTGGTGGTGCAATGAGCACCGCCGGACCGACTAGCACCGACCCCGATCCATTCCGCCACTGGCCAGGCGATCAAAGCGGTTCCCGGGATGGGGTTCGCTACCGTCATCCGACATGGGACCGGCCTACCTGGAGGCAGAAGGCGCCGGCGCCGGGGCGTCAGAATCAGAGGGGCAGGAGGCCAACGTCAGAGTAAGCAAGCAGGCGAAGCCCACGGGTCCGCGAGGTGAAATGAAACGCGTTGCTGTACTCACCAGCGGCGGAGACGCCCCCGGTATGAACGCCGCGATCCGTGCCGTCGTGCGCTCAGGTATCGACAAAGGTTGGGAGATGGTGGGCGTGCGGCATGGCTACCGTGGACTCATGTCCGGCGATTTCCTACCGCTACGTGCGAGGGATGTCGGAGGCATCATCCAACGAGCCGGAACGTTTCTCGGAAGTTCTCGTGCGCCGGAGTTTCGAACCGTCAGTGGCCGCGAGTACGCGCTTCAACACCTTCGCGAACAGGAAATCGACGGCCTTGTGGTAATCGGCGGAAATGGGTCTCAAACAGGGGCGAGCGCTCTGAGCCAACGAGGCTTTCCGGTCGTTGGCATCGCATCGACCATCGATAACGATCTCTTTGGCACTGAAGTAAGTATCGGCGTCGACACCGCCCTAAACATCGCACTCGAAGCGATCGACCGCCTGAGGGCCACCGCTTCGTCGCATGAACGCGCGTTCCTCGTTGAGGTAATGGGGCGCGACTGCGGGTACCTGGCCCTTGTCGCAGCGATCGCCGGTGGTGCGGAAGCCGTCGTAATCCCGGAGGTCGAGGCCGATGTTGACTCCGTCGTCCAAGAGTTGAATGCCGCGTATGAACGAGGCAAGTCTCACGGTATCGTTGTCGTCTCGGAAGGTGCCGTGCAGAATGCCGAGGCGATCGCGCGACACGTCGTCGACCACCAGGACAGGATCTCTTTCGAGCTACGCGTGACCCGGCTGGGCCATGTCCAACGCGGAGGGATACCGACCGTTTCCGATCGACTACTCGCTACGCGGCTGGGCGTTGCGGCGGTCGAACAACTCGACCGCGGCGCGGGCGGCGTTTTGGTGGGGTTCCGGGATGGCGCGGTCGCCACTACCACGCTCGCTGAAGTGGCGACCAGTAAGAAGGAACTGGACCGTGGGTTGCTGGAGCTGGCCCGCGTGCTTGCAAAGTAGGGGGCGCCGTCTGGGTAGCGGACGGATCAGGGAGAACTGGCTCCCGCGGCACGCCAGCCGGAGAACGTAAGCGACGAGTAACCGGCACTGTACGCATCGGCATTCGGGCCTTGGGGCAGGCGATGCTCGGTTGATCTACCCCATTGCGAGGGCAATAAATTATGTGACTCACTGCGGCACGTCACGCTCCTTACGCCATCGCCCAACTGAACCAAGGCAGCAAGCGCCGGACGGGTTGAGCAAATCGCAGGCGCACTCGCCCTTCCGCACGCGTTCCCGGATGTAGGGCACAGGGTCAAGCGAATCTAGGAGGGCAGCCCCGGACGCATCGAAGCAGAAGCAAAGCACGTCCGCGGGGTCACCCGTCTTGTACGCGGGTGGGTGCCGGACGTCTCGCGTGCCGAAGACGGTGCCGTCTTCGGTGAAGTACACAACATCGCAGCCAGGGGTGGGGCAGAAGCTGAAATCGCGCTGCTCCAGTTCACGCCCCCACGGGGTTCTTAGCTGGTGGCGGACAAGGCTAATCGGGACAGCCTCGCCGCATCCAGAACACCGGTCGCATCTCTCTCCCATTTTGTCATGCCTTCAGGGTGGCAGCACGCCACTTTTCCTGG
>JBKKBS010000522.1:0-4256 GCA_046713815.1 Tepidiformaceae bacterium | reverse complement strand
TCGGTCCGAATGAGCTTGGGATCGAAGGCGTGGCCTTCTCGCTTGCCGTGAGCGACATCTTCCGTTAGGCCAGCCGCCATTCGGTCGTGGTCTCACAACGACGATAGTCGTAGGCCGGGCACGCGCTCAAAGTCCTGCACATTCTTCGTCAGCAAGGGAATCCCGTAGGCCAGAGCCACGCCCGCGATCAAGGTGTCTCCCGTGGCCAGTCGTCGGCCAGTGAGCCGTAGTTCCTGGTCAATCTCTCCGGCCAGCCGGGCTGAGGCCCCATCCAGCCGGAGCGTGCCAACGACCGATCTCAGGGCGTCGAAGCGAATGCGGTCGTCGTCGTTCTGAATGCCACAGGCCAGTTCGAAGATGTTGACCGCGCTGGTCACGAGGTTCCGTTGAAGGATCTCGGCTCGCACTCGCGACCGCATCGGCTCCCGTCGCCGAAGAAAGTCGATGAGCACGTCAGAGTCCGCAAGTATCATTTCCAGCCTTCACGGAGTTCGCGCACGAGGCGTTGGAGGCGCTCGCCCTCTTCCTCCGAAATGCTGCCATCGAGCCCATCCACGGTTCGCCTGAGTTCCTCGTCAGGCAGCTCGGCGCGGTGCAGGAGGTAATACCGCACCGCCTCTTCGAGCACGCCTGAGAATCCCTTCTGGCCGCGGATTGCGGCGATACGCATGAGATCGCCCCGTAGCTCATCCGGCAGCTCTACTGTCGTACGCATGCTGCGAGTCTATCACATGCATGTGCATGAGATGACGATACGCAGGCGATGTGAGAGCATTGGCCCATGCAGGAGCTCCTCAACCGCTCGAACGACCTCCTCGCCCGGATCGCTGACATCCTGGTGCGACTTTGACATCGCTTCCGACGAAGCGCAGCTAACCACCCTCGAAGAACAGTCCTCCGCCCCCGGTTTTTGGGATGATGCCGACGCCGCGCGCGCCGTGATGCAACGGAGCGCCGCCTTGCGGTCCCGCGCGGACAAGTGGCGGGACCTTGAGCGATCGGCACGGGACCTTGGCGAACTGCTCGAACTCGCCATCTCCGAGAACGACAGCGAGGTCGCCGCATCCGCGGAGAAAGAGATCGACGCCATCGAAAAGGCGCTCGTGGCAAACGAGTTCGAGCTGCAGCTCTCCGGCGATTACGACAGCCGTACGGCCATCCTTGCGGTCCACGCGGGCGCCGGGGGCACCGAGTCCCAGGACTGGGCCGACATGCTCTTCCGCATGTATTTGCGCTACGGCGAACGCCACGGTTTCACCGTCGACGTGCTCGACCTGACGGAGGGCGAAGAGGCGGGCATCAAGAGCGCCACCATGGAGATCGCCGGCCCGTATGCCTTCGGTTATCTCCAGAGCGAGCGCGGCGTCCATCGGCTCGTCCGCCAATCGCCCTACGACTCGTCGCACTCGCGTCACACGAGCTTCGCCAAGGTCGAGGTCATGCCCGAGGTAGAGGCCACCGGCGAGATCGTCATCCCCGATGACGATGTTCGCATCGACGTCTTTCGGTCGAGCGGAGCGGGCGGCCAAAACGTGCAGAAGAACTCGACCGCCGTGCGCCTCACGCACATCCCCACGGGCATCGTCGTAACCTGTCAGAACGAGCGCTCGCAGGGGCGCAACCGTGAGAGCGCGATGAAAGTGCTCGAAGCGCGTCTGCTCGAACGCGAGTTGATCCGCCAGGAAGAAGAAAAGGCGCGGTTAAAGGGCGAACACGTCGACATGGGTTGGGGCAACCAGATCCGGAGCTACGTCCTCCACCCGTATAAGATGGTCAAGGATCATCGCACCGACTTCGAGACCAGCGATACCACCGCGGTGCTCGATGGCGAGATCGATGGCTTCGTCCAAGCATATCTTAAATCCCGCGTCGGTGAGGCACCGTGATCCGTTTCCTATTGCCCGCACTCGTGCTCGCACTGGCCGCCTTCGTCGCACCAGCGTTCCCCCGCACCGCCTCCGCCGAGACACAGGTGCTCCTCTCCACCGTCACCAACGAGTATCCCCAGCGCCTGGTTTTCCGGCTCGGCGCGTCCAGCACGGCGAACATCACCGATGTCACGCTCTCGTACGCCATTACCGCTCGCGGCACCAGTGCATTGGGCAAGCCGGAAGCCACTCTGATCCCGTCGAAGCAGATCACGACCCAGGTCACGATCCAGGTAAACTCCGCCGCCTCCTACATCCCCGTGGGCAGCGAGTTCACCTACCACTGGGAGATCAGGACCGACGACGGGCAGACGTTCTCCGGACCCGAGGCGAAGTTCCTCTATCTGCCGACCAACCAGGACTGGAAGTCCGTCTCGGGCGACATCCTCACCGTCTACTACCACGGCAATAAGGAAGCGCTGGCCCAGTCCTATCTCACCGCCGGTGACGAAACCTGGCAGAAGATTGGCGCCGGGCTGCTGCGCGCTCAGCTCCGCTTCACGCCCGTCAAGGTCATCCTCTTCGACAACGAGGCGGAGATGAACCCGGCGCGGCCTGGCGCCGCCGGCGGGACCTTCGATGCCGCCGTCACCACATGCGGGACGAAAGTGACCGCCGACATCGTCCTCGTCATCCCCGTTTCCTGTGGCACGCCCGACCGCACCGATACTCTTCGCCATGAGTTCGGGCATATCATCAACCAGGCGGCCGGTGAAGGCCCACTCGGGAAGCTTCCCTCGTGGCTCGATGAAGGCACCGCTGTCTATGCGCAGACCCGCCCCGGAGACAACTACGCGGGTGCGTTCAATACCGGCGTGAACCGCGACCGCCTCATCCCTTTCGGGCAGATGGGCACTCCCTCCGGCGACGCCAGCGCCGTCAACCTCTTCTATGGCCAGTCCTACTTCATGACGAAGTACCTGATCGATAAGAGCGGACCGGAGAAGTTCGCGGAGTTCTTCGCGACGATCAAGCGCGGCTCGCGCTTCGATGACGCGCTCAAGACCGTCTACGGCTTCGACGTGGCGGGATTCGAGAAAGAGTTCCGGGCCGCTAATAACCTCAACGCCCAGGTCTCGCCCACCGCGGGTACGAGCCCCACGCAGTCCCCCCAACAGTCCACCCAGCCGACCGTCGCGGCCACCAGCCGCCCGCAAGCCCAACTCGACGATGGTAGTGACAACGGCGGCATCGGCACAGGTACGCTCCTCATCATCGGCCTTGCGGTAGTCTTTGGCCTGCTCGCCGTGCTCAGCTTCCTGGCGACGCAGGTGCTCGGCAACAACCGCCGCACGCAGCCCGTCCCTCCCGCCGGTGCCCTACCGCCCCCCTACGTGCCTCCCGCCGCGCCGTCGTCTGTCGACGATGAGTGGTCGAAGCGCCCCCCGCCGCCGCCCGATTCAGACTAGCGTCCGCCCAATCGCGGGTTCGTCGAAAGTTGCAGGGGAGAGTCTAGCCAGCCACGGGTGGCCGGGGCGGGCGAGGGAGATGGCGTCCCGAAGCCAGTCGCACTGCGGTTCAGTGAGTTGGGGAAGAAGGGCAAGGAAGTCGGTCTCGTCGTGGGGACGGTCCTTAATCCCCGCCACGCCGAAGTACGCGGTGGCCTTGTAGAAGAGGATGGCTCCCGGGACCAGTGTGGGCAGGCCCCAGGCGGACTGCTCCATGCACCCGCGTAGCGGCATCGTGATGCGGGGCTCGCGACTGAAGATCCAGTCGCCGTTTGAGCGCGCATTGAGCAGAACTTCAAGGTTGAATCCGTCATCAGCGTGCGCGTGGATGTGGGCGGGGAGGTCGAGGCGGCGGCCGTCCCAGGGCTCCGTCGTGTCGTCCGGGACGTTGGGGTCGTGGCCGACCAGCTCCCACCCGGCGAGTTGCTCGAAGATGGCGCGCTGGTCGTTGTGAAAGACGGCGATATCGAGATCCTGGTGATCGCGGGTTTGGCGGCCAAGCCATGCATCTACGGCCCAGCCGCCGCAGAGTGTCCACCTGGGACGGAAGCTGGACATGAGGTCGTTGACGCGGGCGACGGGTTCCGGGCGGTCAAGAAAAGAAGACGACATTTTGTGAGCAACTCCTGGAGGGATGAGTTTGGCGCCGCGCTAGACCCGCCGGTTGACGTGCAGCAGGTATTCCTTGCGGTTGAGTGGATTCTGGTCCGTCCGCGGACGGGTCGGGATTGCGCCAACCGCCGGTTGGTAGCGCTCGAAGGCGCTTTCCAACACTCCTTCGCCGCCGGTCAACGCCGGCAACTGTTGCTGTAGCTCGTGCACCCGTGCCGCCGGGACCTCACCCTCCAGCATGTATGACGAACCGTGCATTTCCTGCGTT